>CAIRCR010000448.1 GCA_903877065.1 uncultured Pseudomonadota bacterium | reverse complement strand
TGCGAATTGTCAGCAACCGTTAAACCATTGCGATAACTGCTCACGCTGTAATTGGAAAAACCGTTTTGACTGAAAAATTCGGTATTTAAAAGTAAAGGCACATCACCCTCTTTTTTCAAAGGGGGGAGAGACTTTGAACCAATGACTACTTCATTGCTGGTTAAATTTAAACTGCCGCCCTGTGTTGTGCCGAAACCTTGCAATTTGCCATTGACCAAAAGACTAGAGATGTTGCCGCTGGCATCGTGGCTATTAGCATTGAGTGAAATCGTACCACCTTGACCCGAAACAATTTTGTTTTGACCGTTTAGCCACGCGCCACCACTCACATCGATACGGCTATTTTTCGCAAGATTTAAATTGCCTTGTTCAGTTTGCAGTGAAACTGTGCCACCGTTTAACGGCGTGTGACTGAGTGTTTTGCCGCTTTGCGTATCAGCTAAATCGTTCACCCAAAACCCCGAAACATCAATTGCCGCCGATTCACCTAACGTCAACGCACTGGGTAAAAAGTTATCATCTACTTTTATCGGTGCAAAATTGACGTGACCCGAAGGCGCGGTAATTTGCCCTTGAATATCAAAATCTTTGGCGGCAATGCTCAAGCTGCCAAAATTTGGCAAACTAATTTTTGTGTCTTTAGCTAGCGAAACCGCGCCATTTGCTTTGATTTGAATGTTGCTGATGCCTGAATTTGTGAGTTTATCGGTAGGTAGTTGCAACGCGCTAACGTCTCCCCCCTTTGGAGGGGAGCTGAGGGGTAGGTTTTTTTCAACAAAATTCACGCCTTGTTTGCTGAGTAAATTATTGCGGCTTAAATCGATATTTAAAGAACTTCCCGCAACGGCGTTTGCTTCGCGTTGATAAATGCCCGAAACGGTTTCACCTTTTAACGTTCCGTCGAGTTTTGTTTCGTAGGTTTCAATGTTTAAACTGCCGCCCGCTTTGCCTTCGAGATAACCTTTTGCTTCGTATTTTGGGGTCAAAATGCCATCGTATTTTAAATCGGGGTCGGCTTTTTCAATCGCAAACGATTGACCGTTTGCCGTGAGTTGCGTGGTTTCGATGGTGCCGTCTTGATATTGAATTGAACCGCCCGAAAAATCGACGTTGCTACCCGATTTTGCAATCACGTCGCCGCTTGATTTCAAACTGATTTTGCCTCCTGAAGTTGAACGTTCATCAACGTTACGTTCAATTCTATCAACCGCGCCTTTGATGTCAGCAACGAGAATGGTCGCGCTGGTTACGTTACCGTCAGCGTCATGTTTTACGGTGGCTTCACGCAAATCAACAGCCACTTTTTTGCCGTACAAAATCCCGTCACGTTGCAATGGCGCGTCGCGTAATTCGTTTTTGCGCGTTTCGACGGTCACGATATTTTTTGAAACAGGCAACGCCACATCTTTCACACCTGAAACGTCGATGTTGCTGTTTTCGTCTAACGAAATTCGTGCTGTGCCTTTTTCGAGTGGATCGTTGATGTTGTCGATGGCTTCAAGTTTTACATTGCCCGATTTGGCTTGAATGGTGGCATTTTTTTGAACATCGACATCGTGTGCGCTGATTTCAATGTTTGATGGCGTTTGTGCTTGTGCATCAATTGCCGTTTCAGTTTTATCGGCAGACAAATCAACGCTGGTTTTGCTATTTTCGCTTAACGTAACTTTGGCAGTTGTGCCTAAACCGTCGCCTTCATCGTTCGTGCGAGTTGTGCTTTGTGGTAAGAGTTTTCCACCTGTTGCCGCTTTGTCTTGAATGCCTTCACGCGCTAATAAACGAACAGAGCCGTTTAATTTCACCGAAGTTGTCGCCGACACGATGCCTTTTTGATTAACAGCAAAACCGAGCAAACTTGCGTTACCACGTTCGGCTAGCACTTTGCCAACGTTATTGACTTCGCCGCCTTTGCCGACTTCAACAACTAAACCGCGTGTGCTGGAATCTGCGCCTGCTTCTTGCAAATACACTTTATCTTTTGATGCCGCGAGAATGGCTTGACCGTCAGGCGTTTCAATATCGCCTTCGTTAGTGATCACAGGCGCGGCAATAATCACTCGTCCGCCATTGGCATTCGTTTTGATACTCGCGCCTTTTGAAATCAAAATTTCAACTTTAAGCGGATTGCCTTTTGCGTCTTTGAGTGGATTTCCAGTCGCGTCTTTTAAAACAACATTGCCGCCTTCCAATGCGGCTGAACCATCAACATTAAACGCATTGGCAATGCCTTTTTGAAATACATCGTTTGAAATTCCAAGCGTTGAAGCTACCAACGAATTGACATTGACTTGTGAATCTTTGCCAAACACAAAGCCGTTTTGATTGACCAAATACACTTGTCCGTTTGCGGTGAGTTTGCCCATGATTTGGCTGGCATCGGCTTGATGAATGTTGTTGAGTGCAACCGAATTGGCGGATGGTTGCTGAAAATTCACCGCGTTTTCTGCGCCGATATTGAATTTTTGCCAATTCAACACTGCTTTTTCTGAGCCTTGTTGAATCGTTAAATTTTGTCCTGAAATCGTCGCTGTTGCTTGTCCTTGCGTGGCAATTTCAACAGGTTTGTTTGAAAGCGTTACATTTGCACTCGGCACAGGCAATTCTGCGCGAACTTGCGGCGACACAAACGACAAACCAATTAAAGTACGAATCGCTAACGTGAGAGGTTTAATTTTTGTCATGACTTAAAACTCGTAAGCAAAACGGAAATCAATCCGTTGGTCATAAGCATCAACGGTATTTTGTTTATAAAGCGGCAATGCCCAATCCAATTCGGTCATGAAATGTTTGAATAAATCAAAACGCAACCCCGCGCCCACGCCAGCTAATTCGTAAAAAGACGGATTTGGCGCGAGTGGTTTTTGAATGTGCAAATAAGCGTAATCAATGAAAGTGTGAAAACGGAAATTCTGTGCGAAATCGAGCGTTGAAATGGCTGGACTTTGCAATTCAAACGACACGTTTGCCCCGTCATCGCCCATTTGCTGGGTTTGGTTGTAACCTCGCACGCTTTGCGCTCCGCCTGCTGAAAATTGTTCGTTGCTAATCAGTGGCGAACTTGAAATTTGTCCGCCCAAACGTGCCGCTAAACGTAAATCCCAAGGTAGTTGTTGAAGCCGTTTTAATTCGCTGGTTAAAAATAAATAATCGGCTTTTGAGCCAAAACGTTTGTTGGCAAATTCTTGTGCGTTGTTGCCCAAACCGCGTACTGAAAAATGTAACGCGGAACTCAGTGAAGTCACAGATTCATCGTAACGCCAGTTGCCGTCATAACCCGCTTGAAAACCTGCGTAAGCAATCGGGGTATTTTGTGCATCTTGTCCTTTGGTTTTTACGCCTTGCGAGAAATCTTTGTAATCAAAACCTAAATTGACGCTGTGAGAATAATTTTCAAATGTTGAAAGCGGCAACATTAAACGCGCTCCGAAAATGTTCCCCGCACCAACCACCGATAATCCGCCAACGGTTGTACCGAGTTGAGTATTTGAACTTATGCCAATGCCATAAAGTGCAAGGCGTGAATCGCGCCAACCCGTTGGTAAAACATACGTTCCCGACCACACATCAACTTCGTCGGGATTTTCAGGTGACACTTGATATTGCAACGACGCGCTGTGAAAACGTTGCCATAAATTATCGTAACGAATTGAACCGATAACGCGAGAACGGCTGGTATATTCAGAATTTCGTCCGTTAATTTCAACACTGCCGTGCAGTGGTAATTCGTCTTTTACTTTTAACTCAATTTCAGTTTTTCCAGGTGTTGAACCTGCTCGAAATACGGGTGTAACTTGTCTGTCGGGCGATTCTTTGTCAAGTGCGCTGACTTGTTCTTGCACGTCGGGCATATAAGGCACTTTGCCAGCGGCAAGTGCGGGGACTTTTTCGGTTATTTTTCCCAAATAAAAATAACGTGAGCCTGTGACTTTTAAACGTTCAATCGAACCTTCAACGACATTTAAACGCACTAAACCTTCCAAAACGTCCTGTTCTGGAATTTCAACTAAAACGGTGGGATAACCTTTGTCTTTGTAAATGGCTTCTAAGGTTTGACGCGCTTTTTCGACATCATCAACGGATTTATTTTTACC
>CAIRCR010000447.1 GCA_903877065.1 uncultured Pseudomonadota bacterium | reverse complement strand
CCCCAAAACCCCAAAACCCCAATTTCTATCGGCGAATATTAATTTTAATGGAAGATTCTGCGCTGGGATAGAAAGACGACCAGGAGCGCTTTTTACCGATTGCCAATATCAACAGAATTATGAAGGAAGCTCTACCTAAAGACACTAAGAAAAAAGGGCAAATGACGAATGGGAGAAAATAAAAGATTCCGATTCCATTGCTGTTTTTAAAAATTTTTTTGAAACTATATTCAAAAAGTTCTTTGACTCTTAAAAATAGTGCAACTTGTAAAATTGACGAGTTGAAAAACAAGCTGAAGATGAGCGATTGCGTGCAATACGACAAGCTGAATTACAAAAACAAAAAGAAGACAGAGAGCTGGTATTCAAATTTGTTGGTGGCATGGCTACAAAAGCAGCTGAAATCGCAGGAAATGTCGTGAATGAATTCAATCAAATTGATGTAGCAAAAACAGCAAAAGAATTACTAGATAGAGAAGATGTTAGTCGTGTTGGAAATTCTTTAAAAACGGATGCTGTAAAAACAATGACAAAATTAGGTGAACGCTTGAAAAATCTGAAATCTAAACTATGAAACTGGAAGATTCAAGTCATAAGTGCAACGGGTACTCAACAACTACCCGCTTTAGCTGGTAGTTGTTGAGTAGGTTTTCCTTTATACAACACGAGCGGTTTTCATAATGAGAATTGCTGGTGACACGCTAAAAATTAAAGTGGCATATTTAATGGTGATATAATCCAAAACGCTATATTTAACTTCAGAAATATCAACAGGGGTGATAAAAAATGAGAATAACAAATTACACTAAGTATTTACCGTTGATTGCTGTATTTTTTGCCTTGTCAGCACACGCAGATGTTGTGTTAAAAGATAACAGCGAAATTTTAGGAAAGTGGGCGTTAACAGCAGAATCAATTAAAATTGATGGCGAAAAAAAATTAGTGAATAGTTCGTGGGAATTTAAAAGCGACGGCACATTAGTTTCAATTGCTACCGATTCTTTGGGGCGTACCAAAGAGATGACCGTCGCAGTAAAATACACCGTCGAGGACGGCTTGATTAAAAAACAAGTTTCTCCTGGACGTGAAAAATATGAGTCTTGTTCAGTGGTGCAAAAAGAAGGTTCGGATCTGATTGTAAGATGTACAAACTTGTTTCTGTTCTTAACCAAAAAATAATAATTCAAAAGGGTATAAAACAATGATTGGTGGAATTTTTATGATTTTTGTTGCCATCTGGATTTACCAGACGGCAGTGCGCGCAAAAGTAGAAAATATGTTTTTTTGGGTGGTCGGCAGTGTCGTTACCTTTTTCCTCGTGCAGTTTTTGTTTGTTGAATTTGATATTTATTTACTCGAAGCTCTCAGAAGTAGCGAAGGTGGCGCGAGTTATGAAGCTGTCAACGGAGCAGATCGTAAAAACGAGGGCGATTTTCAAGGTTTTGGCGGTGTTTTAGAATCGCTATTTTTTGAATTGATGCCACAAATTACGGGTTTCTTGACAGTAGCCGTTTTGCGTAATCGTTTCATGCTAAAAGAACCGATCAACGTAGTAAATTTATTTAGCGGTTTAAAAGAATTATTCGTTGGTATCAAAAACAGCTTTAAAGCGACTGCACATCAAGAGTAAATCGTATTTTGTCTAGGTGCATTTGTCGCACCTAGACGACTTCAATCAAAAAGAAATAATCGCGCCACGTTGTACAAAATCCTGCAAAATTTCCAAACCTTTTTCTTTCAAAGTTTGCTCGGCAATTGTCGGCACAAAATCAACCAATTGCATTAAATACGTTTCAGCTAATTGCCCTGATTGTGTTTCAATCAATTGCAATAATTGGTAAGTCAGCGGCGTAATTTTCAAAAACTGCACCCCATCGTCTTCATTACGATACGCCACTAAAAATGTCGCTTGTTCAGGCACGGTCAATGGTAAAAATTCGGGCGAAATGTGTTGCACTGGAAATTGATATGCCAACAAACACGCTAACGGTGACAATCTTAATTTCGTTTGCGTTAACTGTTCAATCGAGATTTGCACAGACTCAGCGTCACTGATCGACAACGCCATTTCAACCCATTCGTAATGTGCTAATTCAAATAAAAAGGGTAAATCGGTTAAATTTTGTCGTTCATTTTGCAAATAAGTCAAAAACTCTTCGGGAATTTCAGAAAAATGCGGCGTGTGACAAACGTGTTTGCTAAAAAAATCTTGGACTAAATTTTGCCAATTTTGCTCATCAAATAAACAATGCAAAACGGGAAAATTAGCGGTTAAAAATCCATCGATATTATTAAAAAATAGCTCTCGATACATCGCCATGCGCTCAGGTTTAACACCGTCTGGCAATGGATTTATTTCTGGATTACGAATGTACGCCGCAAACGCCGCTTGGTGATTTTGAAAAGTCATTGCTTTGCCTCTGCCTGAAATTTTTTAATTTGTTGAACTTCGGCAATCAATTCATTCATTGGTGGTAAATTAAAATCACGTTCTAACAGCGTCGGAAAAACACCAAAACGTTGATAAGCGTGCTGCAATAATTGCCAAACTGGATCGATAATTTCTGCGCCATGCGTATCAACTAAAAAATCCTCAGCCTCTTTGAAATGCCCCGCAATATGCGCGTAAGTCATACGTTCAACAGGCATTGCATTCAAAAATTCAAGCGCGTTATAACTGTGATTAACACTGTTAACGTAAATGTTATTCACATCGAGTAACACGTCACAATCAGCTTCATTGACAACCGCATTAAAAAAATCAATTTCGCTCATTTCTTGTCCCGTAAAGGTGTAATACGACACGTTTTCGATGGCAATTTTGCGTTCTAAAATATTTTGCACTCGCTTAATTCGTGCCGCGACGTGCTGCACGGCTTCAAACGTGAATGGAATAGGCATTAAATCGTACAAATGCCCGTTGTGACTGCAATAACTCAAATGTTCGCTGTAATGTTCAATGCCATGTATTGCCATGAACGTTTTAATTTGCTCAACAAGCGTTTCATCGAGCGGGTCAGAACTTCCAATTGAGAGCGATAAACCGTGACAAACAAATCTATATTGCTCGGTCATAGCGCGAAATTGCTTACCCAACTTTCCACCCATCGTAATCCAATTTTCAGGCGCGACTTCGTAAAAATCCACATCAGGCTGGGGTGTTTGTAAAATTTCAGTTAAAAATGAGCGGCGCAAACCCAAACCCGCACCATGAATAATCGAATGTAACGTCATAAAATCTGCTCGCTGAGTCGTTTGAAAATGAAACTTTAGTTTGAAACGGGCGGGAATAACAATTTAAATGTTGTGCCGTGATTTTCTTCGGTCATATTTGAATCAATCAAAATATGTCCACCTGATTTATGTACCAAACCACTCACTGCTGATAAACCTAATCCTGTTCCTTCGCCTTGTGGTTTGGTAGTGAAAAAGGGATCAAAAAGGCGGTGAATAATGTCTGGGTTAATCCCCGACCCATTATCTGATACACATAATTCAACAAAATCGCCATCTATAAGGGCTGCACACGCTACACAGTAGGCTTTTACATTGATTACTTTTGCCGCTGAAAAAGTAATCGTATCACCATGTTCTTTCATTGCATCGCGTGCGTTGATCGCTAAATTTGTCAAAATTTGGTGCAAATCAATGGATTCTATTTGGATTCGCGTTTCACACGTTTTTTGTTTAAAGCAGGTGCCACAACTATTATCTATTTCACACTTAGCAAAATCGATTTGAATTCGACTGGTTAATGCGGGGCGTAACATATCAAGTACATCTAGAATCACTTCTTGTGCAAGTTCTGTGCTTGATGTTTTTACGGGGTCGTTTTCTTGACGACAATAAAGCATCATTTTTTTAATTAGATCTGTCGCTCGATGCCCCGCCGAATCAATTTGATGGATGTTGTTTTTTATCTCTATTTTTAACCCGTCATCATTTATATCTTCACACGCCTCTTTGTTCATCTCGTTATAACCAAGCATACACGCCAAAATGTTGTTGAAATCATGCGCGATGCCTGACGTTAAACGCCCAATACTTTCCAATTTTTGCATATGATTAACTTGAAGGTTCAAAAGTTCATTTTCATCGTGAGCAACGAGCAGTTGCATCGACTTTGTTTGTTTTTCTTCGCTGATGAGTTGATAACGATCAATTAAAAGAAACGTAAACACGATGAGTTCTAATGCTGAACCAATTTGCGAACTATGAACGGTAAAAAAGTTTGTCGGTACGAGTGCAAAAACCAGCATTGCATTTCCGATGACACCTATCGCTAATAGTGAAAAAGCGGTGAATAAAAAATAAGCATTACGCTTTCCTTTTTGTATTCCTAGGACACTGACAATAAGGACAAGCGAGGCGGAAATTGCCAAAATAATAGGAACAAATTTGGCGAATTGAAATGCAAAAAGTAAGACAACAGGAACACATAATTGCACACAGATAAACAGTTTTAAAACGAAATCTATTTTCGGTACAAACGTTCTCGTATCAAGCATTCTGCGTACAAAAAACAACTGTGAGGCTAAAGCGATAGAACCGAAAGATAACGGGGCTATTTGAGTTAGCCACGGTGAATCTTGCCATATAAATTCGGTACCCAGTCCTCTATTTCCAATGAATGTTAACGAAAGAAAAATCATCATGCAGACATATAACAGATAATCGAACTCTCGTAAAAAAATAGCGAAAATAACGTTCAGCAATCCGATAGCAATTACAAGCCCAAAATAAATGGCTTGAGCAGAATACTCGTTACGTTCTTTTTTGTGAAAATCATTAGGTTCCCATAAAAAAACAGGAAAAATCATGGCATTTGGCGTTTGAACCCTCAAATACAGGGCGTGATGACTTTTGGCAGGTAAAACAATCGGAAATGCAAAAATTCGACTTTCGTAAGCACGACTTTCAAACGGTTGTGAATAACCCGTATGAACACTTTGATAGTTTTGTTTTTCGATTTGAAAGTAAAAATCGAGATTTTTGAGCAATGGATGGTTCACGTCTAACACGCGCTCAATGGGTTTATCACTGTTATTTTCTATTTCTAATCGCAACCAATAAGCAGACGATGTGTAAGACATGTTTAACGGTTTATTCGTGGATAAATCAGTTTGAAAACGTTGAGCAACATCTTCTTTTTGCACATCTGCCAGCGTCAAATTTCCCGTTGAATCTTCCAAAACGCCCAAATACGAACTCAATAAAATGGGCGATTGAGTTAACGTACTAATGTCCAATGTATTCGCTTTTGCAAAAGCGGCATTGGGTATCAATTGAAAGCTCAAAACGATGACAAAAATTAAAAAACGCACGACATTTTTTTTCATTAAAAAGTATTTGTTAAATAAATTTAAAAAGATTCAGCTTATTGTGGCTGATGATAAAAGATTTTAGCTGTATGGTTTTGCACAAATGGTTAAACTTAAAACTTAATTTTAACGTGGATTTAGACATGGTAATAAAAAATCGTAGTACGCCGCTCATTTTGTTTTTTTTACTGTTTAAAAACGTGATGGCGGACGAAATCCAAGAATTAGATGCAATGACGATTTATAGCGGACAAGACGTGACGGAAGAAATAGCTAATCCAACAAAAATGGAAATAGGATTCGGCAGGGAAGCATTGCAAGCTAATCCACGTCAAGACCTCAATAATGTTATCAAAAGCCAACCTGGCGTGATGTTGCTTCAAGGCAGCGGTGAAACGATGTCAAATATCAGTTTGCGTGGCGCGGGTGGCGCAGGTCAAGGAATGTTCACGTTAGACGGTGTGCCTTTATTTGGTAACTTCGCGGGCTTTTTTTCACTGGGTCAATATCCGATTGATACGCTCGAAAACGTCACAATAACAAAAGGCATGGGCGGCGATAAACATGGCAGCCGAACATTGGGCGGCAGTTTGCATTTGCAAACACGACGTTTGAAAGATGCAGAACACTTTTTACATCTTGAAGGTGGCAGTTATGACACATTAAGAGAAACTGCTGGAACAGGTTTAGCGACAAAAGTTGGTGATTTTTCGATGGTCGTTGGGCGTAGTGATGTTTTTACGGGTATCAGTCAAGCGCGAACTGGCACAGAACGCGACGGTTTTGACATGACACACGCTTCTGGAAACTGGTTTAAAAATTTTGATCGCGGCAGTTTGGATGCGTCGCTTTATCTGGTCGATACCCATGAAGATTACGATGGTCCAGGTGTTTTAGCGAATAAAAAAATTGGCTGGATTGATGATAAAAAAGGATTAGTTTCGAGCGAAACCATCATTTCACAACTGCACGGCGAATACGATGTTGCTACGCATTGGAACAGTGCGTTGCAATTAGGATTTACGCAAAATCGGCAAGAAATGGTGACAACCTTAATCAAGCCCTTTGCATTGACTAGCCAATTATTGATGGTTGATTGGAAAAATACGCACCGCTTTGAACTCGACAACAAAAATCAACAAGCAATCGTAACGTGGGGCATCAATACACAACATCAACGAACTATGAATTTTCCGACTGTGCATCAAACCGTGATTAGTCCGAATGTGCGCGGTGAGTTGTTTTTAGGAAAATGGCAATTAAAAGCGGACGCACGTTTTGATCAAGGTGATGTTTATGGCAATCACAGCGTCTTTTCATTGGGCGTGAATCGAGAATTAGGAAGCAATTTAAACCTGTGGGCAAATGGTGGTACAGGTTATCGGCAACCAGGTGTCAGTGAATTGATGAATCCCGTTTATGGCAATAAAAATTTAAAAGGTGAAAGTAATGCGGGTGGTGAAATGGGTTTAACACTTCGTTTGAATGTGGACAACGAAATTAAAGTCAGCGGTTATTACCAACATTATCAAAACATGATCACACTTCAACTTAATTCAGCCACAGGTTCAATTAAAAGCGGCAATGTTACGGAAGCCGATGTTTGGGGAGCTGAAATTCAAGGGCAACACCGTTGGACAACACAATGGAAAACGGGGTTAAGTTATGGCTACATGGACGCGACAAATTCGGCAACACGTTTAAAAGTGGCTCTTCGTCCTGAACATCAAGGGATTTTTTGGAATGAATTACAATTATGGCAACCGTTAAAATTTCGTCTTGAACTCAATGTACATGATGGTTATTGGTTTGACACCTCAAATCAAAGCAGAGCCAATTTTGCCGCACGTCTGAATAGCTTGTTAAATTACGAAGTCACACCCAAAACCGATGTTTATGTTCGAGTTGAAAATATCAACAATGAACGAACAGCAGAAATTACTCCAGATTTTAATTTTAACGGCACGGCTTTTTATTTTGGTGTTCGCAGTCGTTTTTAGGTTTTTTCTTGGCATAACTTAAAAATAGGTCAATGATCAAATTAACCGCTCAAATTCAGCATAGGGCAAGGGTTTTGAAAATAAAAATCCTTGATAAATAAGGCAATTATTTTTTTCTAAGAAATCGCGTTGTTCTTCTGTCTCAACACCTTCTGCAATAATGTCAATGCCTAAGTTTTTTGCCATGCCAATAATGGTTTGCACAATAGCTGCGTCACTGGATTTGATACCGATATTTCGCACAAATGATTGATCAATTTTTAACTGATCTAGTGGCAATTTTGTCAGATAAGAAAGAGACGAATAACCTGTACCAAAATCATCCATAGAAAAACGCACGCCTATTTTTCGCAATGCTTTCATTTTGAAAATGATGTCTTCGATATTTTCAACCAGTGAACTTTCGGTTAATTCAAGTTTTAGTAGCTCAGGTTTAATGTCATAGTGCTGAATGATTTTACGCACTTGGCTAACAAAATCGGTTTGTTGAAATTGTTTGGCACTGACGTTTATGGCAAGCGTTAAATGCTGAGTATGAGATTGATTTTCCCATTCCTTAATGCGTGAACACGCAGTTTCTAAAACCCATCGACCAATGGCTAGAATTAAACCCGTTTCTTCGGCTAACGGAATAAAATCTACAGGTGAGACAAAACCGCGCACAGGATGATGCCATCGAATTAACACTTCAGCACCTACGTTTTTGCTACTTGTTGTTTGCAATTGGTAATAAAGTTCAAATTGTTCTTCAGTTAAAGCTATGCGTAAATCCCGTTCTAAATTAACCCGCTCGTTAATTTCAATTTGCATTTGTTTATCAAAAAAGCACATGGCATTACCGCCTACTTTTTTAGCTTTATACATGGCAATATCGGCTTGTTTGTAGTATTCCTCTATGGCAATTTCTGCTGAACTGAGTAACGTTACGCCAATACTCAAGGACACGCTATATTGCGTCTTTTCTAAATCAAAAGGCTTGGCGCACTCAGTTAACAAAAACTCACCCATACGCGCCACTTGATTGGTGGCTTCATCATTAGATTCACTTAAATCTTCGAGCAAAATAACAAATTCATCACCCCCTAGCCTTGAAACCGTATCGGTAGGAGATACACATGACGTTAAACGAGTTGCAAGATTTTTGAGTAATAAATTGCCAATATCATGCCCTTGAGAATCATTGAGCATTTTGAAGTTATCTACGTCAAGAAAGAGTATCGCGCCATTTTTTCCACTTTTTGTATTTGCTAAAAGTGCCAGCGTTAATCTATCTGCAAGCAAAAGGCGATTGGGTAAATCAGTCAATGAATCATAAAATGCCAAACGCTTCATTGCCTCCGCAGCCTGTTTACTCATCGTAATATCAGATAGGGTTGCAACGTAATTTGTGACATCACCTTTGTAATCTTTGACGGCGGTAATGGCTAAATTTTCAGGAAAAATCTCCCCATTTTTGCGTCGATTCCAAATTCTGCCGTTCCATTGTCCTTGTGCTTGAATGCTTTCCCACATATTTTGATAAAATTGCGCGTCATGCTGACCAGAACTTAAAATATTGGGGGATTTCCCAACCACTTCTTCAGCACTGTAGCCTGTGATATTTGAGAATGACTGATTAACCCGCAAAATTAAGTTATTGGAATCGGTAATCATGATGCCTTCTTGTGCTTCAAAGGCAGTTGCCGCTATATTGAGTTGTAACTCTAATTTTTTTCGTTGCGTGATGTCTTTATGTTTGACCACTGCCCCTTTTTGTTTACTCAATAATGGCGAAACACTCATACAAAACCAACGTTTTTCATTGGGTGAATGATAAAGATATTCCAATTCAAAATAATCACTTTCACCGTCCAGAACCCTTTTAATACCTATTGCCGCATTCGCATCAGCGATTACGGTTTGGCAAACATTCAAATAATTAGCCCCGATCTCATCATAACCATTTTGCGTCATGCTATTTTCTGCGGAAAATTCTCGCCAAGCATTATTAACGGCTAGAATTAAGCCCCTTGCATCTAATACGGCAATATGAGAAGTGATGGAATTTAAAATTGATGATGTAAATAGTTCACGTTGGAAGAGTTGGCTTTCTAGTTCCTTTTGTATCAAGAAATATTTATCACTGCACATGAGCAAAAAACCAAATGAGCCAATAACGATGGTTTCAAAAAAAGCCAAATAGGACACATCTTGCATCACATTGGAATGCAGTAAGTTTGGTTCAATATTAAAAGCAAAAAAATAATAAGTACGCGCAAATGCAACAGCGGCACACACCGCAAATACATATCCAGTCAATTGATGACTGAGTGGCGTTATTTGAGATTGACGTTTTGAGAGTAATAAAAAGCTAATGGCAAAAGTTAAAAAACTTGTAAATATAGAAACTACGCTTATTCGGTAGGCTTCACTGTTGAAGATAAAAACACTTGTAAGTTGCAAACAAAAAGCCAGTACAACACTTAAATAAGCCCATCTAACAGGAATGTTGATTTCTTTAAACTGTTTTAACGCGTGAAAATAAAAAGCTAAAGAAACTAAGGCAAATGAGGTGGCAACGCATTTAAAAAACGGTTGCAAATTAGCGGCGATGACTAGCGTTAAAAATGCCCAGCCAACGCATTGAAAGATCGTGCCAATTGTCCAGAGTTTTATGCCCTTTATTTGACCTAAATAGGTACGAGAAACAAAAAACAAACATAAACTGATAAAGAATGTGCATGTAATATTTAAAACAGTCGCAGTAAAGATATTTAAGTGCATGACTTAGCTTAACAAAAGACTAGAACGAACAAAGATAATAGCATATCAAGAAGGACGTGCTAAACATTAGAGTTTATGCGGGTGTGATTAAAAGCGAGGGGATTTTGTAAAATATCGCTATTTGGATTGACATAAACGATGACTAAACATAACGATCAGATTTTTCTTAACCGTCTCAATCAAAATCCACAACTGTGTGAACGAATAGAAGCACTTCTGAATGTAATT
>CAIRCR010000446.1 GCA_903877065.1 uncultured Pseudomonadota bacterium | reverse complement strand
GGATATTGCGATTCCACATACCAGACTTGAGCATCTCAACCAACCGGTACTCTCAAAAAAGCACGCGGACAAGTTCAAGAATTGATTGGCGCGGAACACGATTCAGAAATTATTTTTACCTCGTGCGGCACAGAATCCGATTCAACCGCGATATTGTCAGCCATTAAAGCGCAACCCAATCGCAAAGAAATTATTACGACAACCGTTGAACACGCGGCGATTTTAAATCTTTGCGAAAACCTTGAAAAAGAAGGCTACACGATTCACCGTATGCCTGTTGACAAATGCGGTCGATTGAATTTAGACGCATACAAAAAAATGCTTTCCGATGAAGTGGCAATCGTTTCGGTTATGTGGGCAAACAATGAAACGGGAACAATTTTCCCCGTCGTTGAAATGGCAGAAATGGCAAACGCGGCTGGCGTGATGTTTCACACCGATGCGGTGCAAGCGGTTGGTAAAATTCCTATGATGTTGCAAGACACCAAAATTGATATGTTGTCGATTTCAGGTCATAAACTTCACGCACCAAAAGGCATTGGCGTTTTATATTTACGTCGAGGCACACGTTTTCGTCCGTTACTTCGTGGCGGTCATCAAGAACGCGGTCGTCGTGCTGGCACTGAAAATACCGCTTCAATTGTCGGTTTAGGTAAAGCGTGCGAAATGGCAATGGAACACATGGAATATGAAAATGTTCAAGTTAAAGCCATGCGTGACAAATTAGAACAAGGCATTATCGCCACCGTTCCGCATTCGTTTATTACGGGTGATTTGAATAACCGTTTACCAAATACCACCGATATTGCCTTTGAATATATTGAAGGTGAAGCAATTTTGATGTTACTCAATAAAGCGGGAATCGCGGCATCAAGCGGCTCTGCGTGTACATCGGGTTCACTTGAACCGTCACACGTCATGCGAGCAATGGATATTCCTTACACCGCCGCACACGGCACAATTCGATTTTCATTTTCGCGCTACAACACGATGAGCGAAGTCGATGAAGTTTTAAAAGTCATGCCGTCAATTGCCGCAACACTGAGAAAACTCTCACCTTACTGGGACAGTGTCACCAATGAACCTGTCGCCAATCCAGAAGCCGTTTTTGCTCCAACGTTCAAATAAACCATGAACACGCCACGCCACATTATTATTGACGACACGACGCTCCGCGACGGTGAACAATCGGCTGGCGTGGCGTTTTCACTCGAAGAAAAGTTAAGTATTGCAACGCAACTTTCGGCGTTGGGCGTGCCTGAATTAGAGGTTGGAATCCCCGCAATGGGGCAACAAGCGCGTGACGAAATCAAAGCTATTGTCGCGTTGAAATTACCGAGTAATTTGCTCGTTTGGTCACGAATGCGAGCCGACGATTTACAACATTGTTTAGGTTTGGGCGTAGGCATGGTGGATTTATCGATTTCAGCCTCTGACCAACATATTCAACACAAGTTAAAACAAAGTCGTAGCTGGGTTTTAGAAACGATTGAACGTTGCGTCAAAACAGCGGTCGATTCGGGTTTAAAGGTTTGCGTAGGGGCAGAAGATGCTTCACGCGCTGACAGTGATTTTCTGGCGCAAATGGCGCAAACCGCTCAAGCAGCTGGTGCGTGTCGAATTCGTTTTGCAGACACAGTAGGAATTAGTGAACCATTCGGCACACTCGATGCCATTCGCAAACTTCGCGCTGTCACTGACATGGATATTGAAATGCACGCTCATGACGATTTGGGACTTGCAACTGCAAACACGTTAGCCGCCGTGATGGGCGGTGCAACGCACGTTAATACAACGGTCAATGGTTTGGGTGAACGTGCGGGCAATGCGGCATTGGAAGAAGTCGTTGTTGGTTTGAAACAATTGTATGGCATCGAAACAGGCGTTGATTTGCGTGAATTTACGGCGTTATCAAACCAAGTAGCAACCGCGTCAGGCGATACGATTGGCAGCCGAAAAAGTTTAATTGGACGTGACGTTTTCAGTCATGAGGCGGGCATTCATGTCGATGGTTTACTCAAAGATCCGAAAAATTATCAAGGCGTTGATCCTGCAATTGTTGGACGCGAACATCAATTAGTTCTCGGCAAACATTCGGGCAGTCAAGGTGTAATGCACGCTTATCAGCAATTAGGTGTTTGCATCAATCGTTTACAAGCAAATCGATTGTTACCGATGATTCGTCAATTTGCCAGTGTAAACAAGCGTGCGCCGCAGTTTAGTGATTTGAATCAATTTTTATATTTGTTATAGCGAGGTGTGCCATGAACCAAAATCGTGAATTTAAAGTTTTAGAAAAAGAAACATCCGTTTTAGCGGATTTAACAAATAAACAAACGCAAGCACAGCAAGTACAAAACGATAATATTAAAGACAGATTTTTCTGTATGCCAAGTGTGCCAAGACCTGGCGTAACCAGTTGGAGTTTGGTGCTGTGATGTTCTTTGCCGCCCCACCATCACGTCAAATACCGAGTATTTTTAAAGATTGGCACTCTGACGTAACGTGTGTTTTCGCCAGAGATCCAGCGGCGCGTAGTTTGACCGAAGTGTTGATTACTTACCCAGGTGTTCATGCGATTGTGTTGCACCGCATTAGTCATCGGTTGTGGAAAAAAGAATGGAAATTTTCAGCACGTTTTTTATCCGCCTTTACACGCTGGTTTACCAACATTGATATTCATCCAGGTGCAACGATTGGCAAACGTTTTTTTATTGATCATGGCGCGTGTGTTGTGATTGGTGAAACGGCTGTTGTGGGAAATGATGTCACGATGTATCACGGCGTAACACTGGGCGGCACGTCTTGGAATAAAGGACGTAGACACCCGTCAATTGGCAATAATGTTTTGATTGGTGCTGGCGCGAAAATTTTGGGCGCAATTTCAATTGGCGACAATGTCAAAGTCGGTGCAAATTCAGTGGTGATGAAAGATGTGCCTGATTGTTGCACGGTTATTGGCATTCCTGGTCGAGTTGTACAAAGTAAAGGCGTGAAAATTCAAAATCCACGCGGCATTGATTTAGAAATCCCAGCTCTTGACCCGATTGGCAAAGCGATTAACTGCCTTATCGAACGCTTAGATGTGTTGGAAAATAATTCGCAAAAAATCGTTGTGGTTGAAAAAGAAAATTGTGGTGATTGCGAAGCAGACGGCGTTTGCAAGGGTGGTGAATGATGGATTTGCTCGAATTTGAAGCAGGAGATTTGTATTTTGAGCAAGTCGATTCGCTAGATGTTCAAGATTTAATTCGAGTGGCATCAGAACTTTACGGTAGCGGTGAAGCTGAATTGCCGTTGCTACGGGCTTATTTGCGTGCGCCGCAATCGCTCAATGTTTTAGTGGCGTTGAATCGTTTTTACTATTATCAACATCGTTTGAGTGAAGCGTTGATGATTTCAGAAAAAGCCTTGCATATCATTGAGCAAAACATTGATTTTCCCGCTGATTGGCAACAATTAAAACGTTCACATATCAGCGAAGCACCAAAAGAATCATTGATCAGAATTCGCTTGTATTTATTCACATTAAAATCGATTGGTTTTTTAAATATGCGCTTGGAAAATTTGGAACTCAGCCGCCGCATTTTTGAAAAAGTAATTGAGTTAGATGACAAAGACAGAATTGGTGCAAAAGGATTGCTTGAAGTTTTAGAGTTACGAGTAAATTCGCTTTAAAGGGCAAATATCGTGTTACAAAAATTTTTTTCACTACTGTTAGCTTTGTTGTTTGTTTTACGCGTGTTTCAAGTGCTGACATTTGTGCTACTTGTTATCTATTTGCTAATGAGTATTCAGATTTTGTTGTGAAATGTTTTAGAAAACTCCTCATTTTGGGCGGCGAACATTGACCGCCTACTTTTTTATTGTTAACGAAGGTGATGCTATGAATTTTGAAGAAGAAATGGAAGAGTTGGAATCGGCTGAGGATTTTCTTCAGTATTTCGAGTTAGCTTATGATTCAAGCGTGGTTCATGTAAATCGGTTACATATTTTGCAGCGGTTTCACAATTATTTGAATCAAGCTAGCGACAGTATGCCAACTGATGAAATGACAAAAAAAGCCGTTTATAAAACGTTGTTAGCGCGTGCATATCAAGATTTTGTTGAATCCGATGCTCAAACTGAAAAAGTGTTTAAAGTCTTTTCAATGGGCGAACCCTCAACAGGTTTTGTGTCGCTCGGTGATATAAAACTATGAGCGAAGACCATGAAGAACGTGGCGAAGGACGATTTGAGTTCGGCACAGCAGTTCGTGTCACTCGAAATGTTCGTAACGACGGCACTTATCCAGGTAAAGAAGTCGGTGAATTATTGATGCGGCGCGGCAGCGTTGGACACGTCATTGAAGTTGGCACGTTTTTACAAGACCAAATCATTTTCACGGTGCATTTTTTAGAACAAGGAAAAATGGTCGGTTGCCGCACAGAAGAGTTGATTCTTGCGGACGCGCCCTGGAATCCGAGCCGTTTTGAATTTCATGATATGGTGAAATGCAAAATTGATTTAGGCGTGGGCGGCAATGTGCTTTTTGAAAAAGGCACACAAGGCGAAGTTTTAAAAGTGCTACGCGATTTAAAACCTTTGCAATATCACGTTCGTTTTCCAGAAAAAACCTTGCAAGTCCCAGAATCCGCGCTTGAACCTGCCGACCCCAATTTTCGAGAACCAGAGGATTGAAAATGACAACTGCCATCGAACCTTACACGTTATTGCGAGCGGCGTTAGCGTTATTTGAAAAAACACCCGCCCAACTTTCGCCCGAAGAATTAAGTCGAACTCAAACCCAAGCTAAAAACGAATTTGCGATTGAAACACGCGTGTTAAATTCACTCGAATCGGCGGCGGTGATTGTTCCCGACAAAGAACTCGATTTAGCGTTTACTGAAATTCGCAAACGTTTTGAAAATGATGCTGAGTTTGAAACGGTTTTAACCGCCAACGCGCTCACCATCGAAACATTAAAAGCCGCGTTAGGTCGGCAATGCAAAGTCAATAATGTATTGGAAAGCGTTGCCGCACGCGCCCCCGCCATCAATGACGTTGAAATTGGGCTTTATTATCACTCACACCCTGAAAAATTTTATTGCCCTGAACAGCGTTCAGCACGGCATATTCTCATCAGCATCAATCCTGATTTTCCTGAAAATACGCGTGAAAATGCATTGCAACGCATCGAAGAAATTGCTGAAAAATTAAAACGCAAATCGAAGAAATTTGCCGATTTAGCGTTAAAAAATTCGGAATGTCCCACAGCGTTTAATGGTGGCGAATTAGGCTCACTTGTCGCGGGTAAAATTCATCCCGAATTAGATGTTGCATTATTTGCCTTAAAAGAAAACGAAATCAGCGGGGTTATTGAAACAGAAGTAGGTTTTCATTTAATTCAATGCTTAAAAATCAGTCACGCTGAAACGATGTCGTTAAAAAAAGCGACTCCGAAAATTCGGGCAGTGATGCAAGCGCGTCAAAAGCAAATTTATCAAAAAGAATGGCTGGCAAATTTACCCAAATAAGCGAGTAAAGATCATGACTAAAGAAACTAAACAACGTTGTTCATTTTGTGAAATTGAAGCCTCCGCTTCTGTGCCAATGATTGCGGGTGCAGAAGGGCATATTTGTGAAGCCTGTGTCATTTTGGCAAATCAAGTGGTATCGAGTTGGGGTAAAAAGAAAGTGTTGTCGGATATACCGCAAACTTTACCCAAACCAACTGAAATCAAAACAATGCTTGACCAATACGTTATTGGTCAAGATTTAGCGAAAGAAATTCTCGCGGTTGCGGTTTATAACCATTACAAACGTCTCAAACACGAAAGCAGTAAAGTTGCAGGGCTTGGCAGTGCGGATCAAAGTGTTGAAATTGGTAAATCAAACATTTTGTTAATTGGTTCATCTGGAACGGGCAAAACATTGTTAGCGAGTACATTGGCAAAAATTGTCGGTGTTCCGTTTGCCGTTGCTGATGCCACAACGCTTACGCAAGCAGGTTATGTTGGCGACGATGTGGAAAACATTTTGGTTCGCTTGCTTGACGTGGCAAATGGCGACATTAGCAAAGCCGAATGGGGAATTGTCTACATTGACGAAGTGGACAAAATTGCACGAAGTCCTGAGCAAGCTATCGGCACACGCGACGTTTCTGGAGAAGGTGTGCAACAAGCTTTGTTGCGATGGTTGAAGGTTCGCTTGTGAAAGTTTCACTTAAAGGGCGGCGCAAAGATCAAAGCGGTGGTGGCGATTCAGTAATGATTGATACGCGCAACATTTTGTTTATTTCGGGTGGCGCGTTTCCAGGCTTGGAAAAATACGTTGAAAAACGTTTAGTTCCTGGGCATACGGCAATTGGTTTTCATGCTGAAATGAATGCGGCTGAAAAACCAAAGTTAGAAGAAATGCTCAATGCCACACAACCTGACGACTTGAAAAAATTTGGTTTAATTCCTGAATTTATTGGACGCTTTCCCGTGTTAGCTCCGCTCGAACCATTGGACATTGCCGCGTTGATTCGCGTTTTAACTGAACCGAAAAACGCGCTCGTCAAACAATATCAGCAGTTATTTAATTTTGATGATGTGGAATTGGAATTTACCCAAGACGCGCTCGAAGAAATCGCAAAACAAGCCGTTGAACACAATACAGGCGCACGCGGTTTACGCGGTATTATGGAAAAAGTGTTGCGAAGAATTATGTTTGATATTCCTTCACGTGAAAACGTGGCGCGTTGCGTTATCAATGCTGGCGTGATCAAAGGTGAACACGATGTTGACATTATTGAACACGACGTTTTAGAACCTGAACGAGCAACCCAATAACACACGAGAAAAATGATGAGTACACAAGATATTATCGAAAAACAACTTGCCGACAATGCGGTTATTCTTTACATGAAAGGCGTACCAACCGCGCCAGAATGCGGTTTCTCTGCCAAAGCGGTGGGGATTTTAAATTCAACGGGCGTGCCTTTTGCTTACGTTGACGTGTTGAAAGCCCCTTTTATTCGTGAAAAATTACCGAAAATTTCAAAATGGCCTACTTTCCCCCAATTATTTATCAATGGCGAATTAGTGGGCGGTTGTGACATTGTTGAATCCATGTCAAATGACGGGACATTATTGCCGATGTTGCAGGCAACAATTCAAACCGATTCAGCCGTTGTCACGCATTCGGAAGTGTCGAATTTAATCGCAAAAGCCTATCCAAAAGCAAAAATTAGTATCGAAGGGCAGGGCTGTGATTTAACAATTAGCGTAGTGAGTGAGGAGTTTGCAAATTTGACACTGGTCAAGCAACATCAAGGTGTGATGGCAACGTTAAACGAGGTATTAGCATCGGGACGTTTGCACGCCGTTACGTTAAAAACATCAAGACCTGAGGCACAACCCACGCCACAAGCAGGTTTAT
>CAIRCR010000445.1 GCA_903877065.1 uncultured Pseudomonadota bacterium | reverse complement strand
GCGGCTTATGATGATAAGCGTTTTGTTTCACCTGCCGCACCTCGCGCTGGTTGGATTGGTGTGCGGTTGAGCTTATAAACCGATATTGCTTTTTACAACAATGCCTTAATTTCTGGCACACAAGAGCCACAATTTGTGCCGGCTTTTAAACATTGTCCAACGTCTTGATGTGTTTTTAAGTCGTGTTTTTTAATCGCTTGCTGAATTGTTTTTTCGCCAATATTGAAACACGCACAAACAATCGTTCCAGCATCTTCCACGCCTTTCAGGGGTTCGCCTGTCAATAACGCAAGTCGTTCATTTTTCGTGATTTCAGTTTGTGCGAACAAACTCATTAACCAATTTCGTGGCGGCAATTCACCTGTTTTTGTCACAAAAAACACGCTTTCGATAAGCCCGTCTACAAACCGCGCAGAGCGATAATTGCCTCGTGCTAAATCTGCGTATTCTTGCCATTGTGGCGCGATACTTTCATTGATACACAAAGTTTCTCGCGCCCAATCCGCCCAATTTTCAGGCAATTTTTCACCTGCTAATTCGTAGCGATAAAAATCTACGCCTTTGCTTTTAACCCAGTATTCGGGTTCAAGCTGTGCGAGTTCTCGCCGCGATAAAATAAAACCTTGCCACGCACTTTCATACCGTGAAATTTTAACGGGCGTGTGTTTGCTTTCGGGTTGTTTTGAAATTGGATCGAAAACAGGATTGACCAACGCACCCATTCTGCCAGAACTCGCATATTGAGCCGTCCAGTGCATCGGCACACAAATGTTACCCACACGTTGATTATCTGTAATTTGAACTCGCGCCAACATCGAACCGAAACGACTTTCAATTTTTGCCAGCTGATTCGTATCGAGTTCAAAACGTTGCGCGTCTTCGGGATGAATATCGACAAACGGTTCAGGTTTATGCTGATTCAATTTCGCCGCAATGGCTGTGCGCGTCATGGTGTGCCATTGATCGCGTATTCGTGCCGTGTTCAAAATCAAGGGATACTTTTTGTTCGGTGAATTGACAGGCAAACGCGGTGTAATTGGAATTAACTGTGCTTTGCCTGATTTCGTGACAAATTTTCCATCTGCAAAAAAACGTGCCGTGCCGTTTGGTGAATCTTGGGTAATTCCCCATTGAGTTGGCTGAAAATTATCGTAATCGTCCGCACTGATAGTCGCTAACGCTGAAATGTTAAACGCACGTTCACCATTATTCTCAAAGCCCGATAAAGCCGCGTGTTCACGGAAAATTTCAACGGGACTTTGATAATGAAATTCTTCCTCAAAACCTAAGCGGCGTGCGACTTGCGTTAAAACCCACCAATCTGGTTTTGCACTGCCAGCGGCAGGAAGCAAAGCGCGTTGACGTGAAATGCAACGCTCGGAATTAGTCACTGTTCCGTCTTTTTCACTCCAGCCTTGCGCGGGCAATAAAACGTGTGCAAACGCGGTTGTGTCCGTTTTTGCAATACAATCTGAAACCACCACAAATTCACAACGTGTTAATGCTTCTTTAATTTTGTCGGCATTGGGCAAACTGACAACGGGATTTGTTCCCATAATCCAAACCGCTTTAATTTTGCCATCATAAATTGCGTCAAATAAGTCAATTGCAGGTAAGCCGCCTTGTTGCGCGATATTTGGTGCATTCCAAAAACGTGACACAAGATCAATGTCATCTGAATTTGAAAAATCCATGTGCGCGGCGAGTTGATGTGCGAGTCCGCCTACTTCACGTCCGCCCATTGCATTGGGCTGACCTGTCAATGAAAACGCGCCACAACCGATTTTACCGATTCGCGCCATTGCTAAATGACAATTTAAAATCGCATTCACTTTGTCCGTGCCAGACGATGATTGATTGATACCTTGGCTGTATAAACTCAATGATTTTTCTGTATTTGCAAACCAGTCGAAAAATTGTTCCACATCTTCTGGCTTTAAATCACAACGACTTGCAACGTTTTCAATGCTGAAATTTTCCAATGCTAAACAATCTAAAACTGCTTCAAAACCTTCGGTGT
Source organism: uncultured Pseudomonadota bacterium (assembly GCA_903877065.1). Taxonomy (GTDB): domain Bacteria; phylum Pseudomonadota; class Gammaproteobacteria; order Methylococcales; family Methylomonadaceae; genus UBA10906. The sequence continues at coordinate 16 of CAIRCR010000445.1, read as the reverse complement.
GATTTTCAACAAAATC
>CAIRCR010000444.1 GCA_903877065.1 uncultured Pseudomonadota bacterium | reverse complement strand
GCTCTAGCTTATTACGCATTACAACAGAATATCCCTGCAATTATGATAACGGGAAGTCATATTCCTTTTGATCGTAACGGCATTAAGTTTTACACTGAAACAGGTGAAATCAGCAAAGTGCATGAAACCGCCATTACACAAGCTCTGGCAACTATTTCAGTTGGAAATGTCATTGCCATTGATCAATGGCCTTTTATTGATACCGCATTAGAATCTTACAAACAACGTTATTTACAATTTTTTCCCCGTGTGTTTTTAAAAGGTTGGCGTATCTGTGTTTATGAACATTCCAGTGTTGCACGTGATTTTTTATCGGAATTGTTAAGCGAATTTGGCGCTGACGTTGTTTCGTTAGGTCGAACGGATGAATTTGTTCCCATTGATACCGAAGCGGTCAGTGAAGACGATCAAGCATTAGGTTTAAAATGGGCAAACGAATATCAACTTGACGCATTATTATCAACCGATGGTGATGCGGATAGACCGTTAATTGGTGATGAAAATGGAAACTGGTTACGCGGTGATATTGTTGGGTTATTGTGTGCAACTTATTTAGGTGCAGAAGTGGTTGTAACACCTGTGAGCAGCACAACGTCTATTGAGCGTTGCGGTAAATTTTTTGAAGTTATTCGCACAAAAATTGGTTCACCGTATGTCATTAGTGAAATGGAAAACGCTTTGGCAAGTGGAAAATCTCATGTCGTAGGCTTTGAGGCGAATGGTGGTTTTTTAGTGGGTGATTCTTTTGTGCGACAGGGTCAACAATTATCATCATTGCCAACGCGAGATGCCGTACTTCCAATGCTTGCGCTGTTAGCTTTTGCTAAAGAAAAGGGAGTGAAATTATCACAATTATCCACGAGTTTGCCTCAGCGATTTACGGCAAGTGATCGTATTCAAAATTTTCCAAATGATTCTAGTCGTCTTTTGATTGCTCAACTTTCTTCATCAAATGAGGCAATTCAAACTTTATTGGGTGGCATGTGTGGAGAGATTATTACACGCAATACAACCGATGGTTTGAGATTGACGTTTGATTCTGATGAGATTGTACACTTGCGACCCTCAGGTAATGCGCCAGAACTACGTTGCTACGCTGAAGCTAATAGTGATTGTCGCGCAAACGACTTAGTTAAACGTATTTTAGGCGATATTGTCCGTCTCGCTGCGCCATTATAATCAACATGATAACGACTTCATCCTCTTGGCTAGTCTCGCTTATCGAGCGATTGAGGCCAGATTTACGTAAAAAATTTCCTGTCAATGACATCGGAGAAAGAGAAGGCTTTGCATCGTGGTTGGTGACGTCCGGCATTAAAGAATATCGCGCAGTGTGTGAAGATAGCGCCTTTTTAACTTTTTTAAGTACCTCAAATTCTCACAGTGGATTAACCGTGTTGCAAACCTTGGTTTATGAGGCAAGATCTGATGTTCAAGCGGCATATCCCTTGAGTCATGGTGTTGAGTTAATCATTGGTTGGTTTGAGCGACACGGCATTGAAGAGCATAATTTATGGCCGCTATTGTCGCCTATGGAGCGAGAGAGACTTTTAGCACGAGCAACGTGGTTGCACGAGTATGCAAGGCATTTTCAAGAGACGTCGATTTTACCAATCCACAAACGTCCATTTGGCGTTAATTTAATTGGATACGTTTTTGGGCAATTAGGGATTGGCGAAGATTTGCGAATGGCAGCACGTGCCATGTTGGCGGCAAATATACCTTTTACACTCATTGATTTTCCTCCGGGAAAAGACATTCCTCAAAATGATCGCACTATGGCGGAATATGTTTCCACTGAGGGGGAATATGCGATCAATATTTTTTGTATGACGGCACTAGAGCATGGGCGTTATTATGCAGAGCAAGGAAAACATCAAATAGAAGGGCGCTACAATATTGGCTATTGGCCTTGGGAATTGAGTGTTTGGCCAGAGGAATGGCGTGATTTAACTAGATTGGTTGACGAAGTTTGGGTATCAACGCAACATACTTATGACGCATTAGTTAGCGTGTCAGATGTTCCTGTTTATATTATGCCAATGGCTGTGGAGTTAGGCGAAATTAGTTCGCTAGGTACACGAGATCAGACAAGAGCGCATTTTAGGCTACCACAAAATGCTACGTTATTTTGTTTTTCTTTCGATTTAAATTCGTCGATTCATCGTAAGAATCCTCAAGCCTGTGTTGATGCTTTTATACACGCATTTCCGATGACTTCGTTTACTAATGATCAAGTTGGATTGGTGATTAAAGTACATAAACCTAAACGTCGTCACATCGCATGGGAAAAACTCAAGGAACTAGCATGTCGAGATGGTCGTATTCATATTATAGAAACAACTCTTTCAAGACCCGATCTATTAGCGCTGTATCAATGTTGTGATAGTTTTCTATCGTTGCATCGTGCTGAAGGATTTGGTCGTGGAATTGCTGAGGCAATGCAACTTGGTTTGCATGTGATTACTACGGGGTATTCTGGAAACGTTGATTTTTGTCACCCGCCTTATGTCGATTTAGTTAACTACAAATTAGTGAAAGTGAAGAGGGGGCAATATCCTTTCGCAAGTCATCAAGTCTGGGCGGAAGTGAATGTGCAGCATGCTGCAGAATTAATGCGTTCATTCTATAGTCAGTCAGTAAATAAAGCG
>CAIRCR010000443.1 GCA_903877065.1 uncultured Pseudomonadota bacterium | reverse complement strand
CGACAAAGACAATGAGTTTACAGTTGCCGTTTGAGTATTAACACCTGGTACAGGTAATTTTTCTGCTGTGCCTACGGCTGTAGTAATACCATTTGGTTTTCTTTCGCCCAATTGTTTATAGTCAAACATCAATTCGGCTAAGACATCGGTGTTTTGCATTAAGCCAAACAAATTGTCATTGATACCAAAATCAAAACCTTCACCAAAATACCAAGAGCTGTTGTTGTCAATTGCGCCGTTCAAAGCACCAACGCCACTTGCATTTTTTGGATCTAAAGTACCGCCACGTTTGTTTTCGTTATAACCGTAACCGCCACGGAAGAACATCAAGTTGTCTTTGCCACTTTGGTGATGTTCGTGATGTTGTTTTGTAGATTGCATCCACTGATCTAACTCTTGAACTTTTGCAGTGTCTGGATCAACTTGGTGATGATTTGAAGCGGCTCTCAAACTATGAATTTCAGCTTGCATTGCTTGTAATTGTGCTTCTAAAGCGTCAATTTTCGCGTTGCTGCTGTTTGAATGTGAAAACGATGAAGAATGCGTTTCAACAGTTTCGTAGACGTGTGCTTTTTTAGCGTGTTTGTGTGCTTTTGTACTTTCGTGAGCAGCTACTTCTGGAGCTACAGTTGCCGCAGCAAATGCTAATAAGGTCGTTGTTACGCCTAAAGCTAATTTTGTTTTTATCATTGTTATATCCCGAATAAATCGCTTTGGTTAAAAGTTTAAAATTTGTTTTTATACAACAAAACTCATTTCACAGTTGCGATAATACCAGCAAAACTATTTCCACACAAGTTTTAAAGTCATTTTTAAACCGTATATATTACCTTATTTATCAATGATTAAACTAAACATTTAAAAATAAATTACAGATTGTAGATAAAAAACAACAAACAACAAAAATTTTCTATTCGGCAAAAATATCAACGCCTTTTGGTGCGTTAAATTCAAACAAATTAGCGTCCACGCCTTGATTAACTTTCAAACTGGAAAAATAAATTCGAGTTAATTGCCCAAAATTATCGTTTAACTGCATTCCGCTCAAAATACCTTTTTCAAGTCCAATTAACACATATTTAAACGTGCTGTCTTGATTTTTTGGCACGAGTTTAACCCAGTGCATATTGCCTTCTGAGCCTTGCTGTTCAATGTTGTAATTATCTTCAAGTGGCACATCGCCACTCAATAATAATGCTGGCGTTGAACCGACAGATTCATCCAGTTTTTTAATCGTCACCTGTTCCAAATCCGTGTCGTAAAACCAAACTTTGCCATCTGTTGAAATAATTTGCTGTTGAAACGGCTTCGTGTAATCCCAACGAAATTTCCCAGGACGTTGCAAATAAAATTGCCCATAACTGGTTTGAAATGGATCACCCGCTTCGTTAATTAAAACCTGTTTGAAATTCGCCGTGATGGTTTTGGTTGAATTCAAAAAGGCTTTTAATTGTTTTACGGGGATTTCTTCAGCGGCGGCAATCAAACTGTTCAAACTCATTAACGCGGCAGCAAGCCAACGCATTCTTTTCATAACTTATTTCTCGATTAAAAACTAAAAATTTTCAGGCAATTCGGTAACATCAGAATTAACTGGTGCATCAATATGCCCCATATTTGGAACGAAATAACCCACGCCGCTACCACCACCATCTTCATCGCAGCCCACAGAACGCGGTTCTGAACCTGCAATGTACGGATAATGACGCGAATTAGAACAACCGCTCACCACCATTTTGATATTGTCGGGTGCAATTAAATTTACGGGTTGCGTCGAAATTTGTTTCATTAACGCCAACCAAACCGGTAACGCGCCAGTCGCGCCAGTTAAACCAGCGGGTTTATTATCATCACGTCCAACCCAAACGACGGATAAATAATCACCCGAATAACCCGCAAACCAACTGTCTTTTGCGTCGTTTGTCGTTCCTGTTTTACCGACTAAACCGTAACTTTTTGGAAAAACATCATAAGCCTTATGTCCAGTGCCTTCGGTCATCACTTCTTGCAGCATGGTATTCACAATGTACGTCACCGCTGGATCAACGGCTTGTTTCACAATAAATGGATAACTTTGCAACCGTTCGCCTTTTGCAGAAACAACAGCGCGTATCGCTTTTAATCGACTTAAAAAACCATCACCCGCCAACGTTTGATACATTTGCGTAACGTCCATCGGTGTGAGTTGTGCTGAACCAAGCAAAAACGACGGAAATGATTCAACATCACGAGTTACCCCCATATTTCGCAACGTTTCAATGACATTATTTACGCCCACATCCATACCAATTCGTACCGTTGCTAAATTGTACGAATGCGCCAAGGCTTGATGCAAACTGACATTGCCGTGTTCACGGTGATCGTAATTTTTTGGAATCCAAGGTTCGCTGCCTTTATTTGGCACAACAATTTCGCTATCACTCACCGTCGTCGTAATCGTGTATTTTTTGGGATTACTCAACGCAGTTAAATACACAACGGGTTTTATTAACGAACCAATCGGACGAACTGCGTCCAAAGCACGGTTAAAACCCGACGAAACAACCTCGCGTCCACTGGTCAATGCCGCAATTTCACCACTGTCACGACGTGTCACGACGGCGGCGGCTTCCAATTCGCTGGTGTTGGGCAATTTTTCAAGTTGCGCGAGTTGTGTTTTTATCGTTTGCTCAAGCGTATCTTGAACGCGTGTGTCTAGCGTAGTGAAAATACTTAAACCTTCAGACGTTAAATCTTCTTCGCGGTATTCCTGACTTAATTGCCGTTTCACTAAATCCATGAAATAGGGATAACGATTTGCAGAACGGTGAACATTCGTCACCACGCCAAGAGGTTTTACTTTTGCGTCGGTGGCTTGTTTTGCCGTAATAGATGCCGCTGTTGCCATTTCATCAAGAATTAAATTGCGCCGTTGCAATGCTCTATCCGCAACACGGCGTGGATCGTAATAAGAAGGACCTCGCACGAGTGCAACCAATGAAACCAATTGATGCAACGGCAAATCTTTTAACGTGCTGTTGAAATAAAATTCACTCGCCAAACCAAAACCATGTACCGCGCTGTTACCGTCTTGCCCCAAATAAATTTCGTTCAAATAGGCTTCTAAAATCTCATCTTTGCTGTAACGGTATTCCAAAATCAACGCCATAAACGCTTCGTTAATTTTGCGCGTTAAACTACGCTCTGAACTGAGATAAAAATTTTTCACTAATTGTTGTGTAATTGTGCTGCCACCTTGAACCATTCCGCCTGCTTTTAAATTCGCCAACATCGCCCGTGCAATTCCACGCATCGACAAACCAAAATGGTGATAAAAATCTCTGTCTTCGGACGCAAGCAAGGCTTTAACCAATGCGGGTGGTGCTTCTTGTAATTTAATCAACACACGGTCTTCTTTAATACTCGGATACAACGTGCCAATTTGCGCTGGATCCATTCGTAATAACGCGACTTCTGTGCCTTGTTTACTTAAATCGGTAATGCTTTCCACACTGGATTCATTGAAATTTAAACGAATTAAACTGCTTTCTTGAGGCGAATCCCAAAATTCAAAAGGGCGCGTTTTAACCGTAATTTGAGAACCTTTCTTAATGTAAGTGCCTTCGGCGGCAAGCGTATTGTCTTGGCGGTAATAAAGCGTTTTAAGCAATGTTTCAAACTGAGCTGAATTTATGCTGTACCCCGCATAAAGTTCAACTGGACTGGCGTAAACTCGTGCAGGAATTGCCCAGCGTTTGCCCTCGAATTGTTTACGAACGTTGTAATCTAAATAGCCCAAATAACTAAATAAGAAAAAGCCACCAAATCCCAACGCAATCAAAAATAGACTGCTAAACCAAGGAAAGGATCTTTTTTTCTGTTTGCGTTGCCGTAATGGTGTCGGCTGTTCGTAGCGGGAACGAGTGCGTCTTCTTATTTCTGCCATGAGTCCACATAATTATTAAAGTGAGTTGATGTAATTTCTCAAAATAGACAACGTGTTGGCGGTAAAAATACCGCTGACATTCGTGTTGAGCATTTAAAAAACGTTGTGGCTTGTGTGATTTAAATCAACTTTCCCCACATATCGTAATCGTCTGCATCTTCGAGTTCGACTTGCACAAAATCGCCGACTTTTAAATGAGTCGCGCCATCAATAAAAATTTGCCCGTCAATTTCAGGAGCATCGGCTTTACTGCGAGCAACCGCGCCTTCTTCGACAACCTCATCAACTAAAACAGTTTCAATTCGCCCGATGCTACGTTGCAAACGCTCTGCGCTGATTTGCGCTTGATGCGCCATGAAACGCGCCAAACGTTCTTGTTTCACTTCTTCAGGAATTGGATTCGGTAAATCATTCGCCGTCGCGCCTTTCACGGGCGAATACGCAAATGCGCCCACGCGGTCTAATTGCGCTTCTGTTAAAAAGTCTAAAAGTTCTTCAAATTCATTTTCAGTTTCGCTAGGAAAACCGACGATAAACGTACTCCGCAACGTAATATCGGGACACACTTCACGCCACGCTTTGATTCGAGTTAAATTATTTTCGGTTGCCGCTGGACGTTTCATCGCTTTCAAAATGCGTGAATTGGCGTGCTGAAAAGGAATGTCCAAATACGGCAAAATCTTTTCTTCTGCCATTAACGGAATGACGTTATCAACGTGTGGATAAGGATAAACGTAGTGCATTCGCACCCAAATTCCTAAATCGCCCAACGCCTGCGCTAAATCATAAAAACGGGTTTGATATGTTTTACCGTGCCAATCGTGTGGCGCATATTTCAAATCCAAACCGTAGGCACTTGTATCTTGCGACACAACGAGTAATTCTTTTACGCCTGCATTCACTAAATTTTCAGCTTCACGCAAAACGTCATCAATCGGACGACTGACTAAATCGCCGCGCATCGAGGGAATAATACAAAACGTGCAACGATGATTACAGCCTTCGGAAATTTTCAAATACGCATAATGATCAGGCGTGAGTTTAATGCCCTGTGGCGGCAATAAATCTAAAAAAGGTTGGTGTGATGGGGGTAAATATTTATGAACAGCGGCAACGACCTCATCAAAAGCGTGTGCGCCAGTGACTTTTAAAACTTGCGGGTGTTTTGCACGAATTTCTGCCTCGCGTGAACCCAAACAACCCGTGACAATAACTTTGCCATTTTTAGCCAACGCTTCACCGATACTGTCGAGTGACTCTTCCACAGCGGCATCGATAAAACCGCAAGTATTTACCACAACCAAATCTGCATTTTCATACGTCGGGGAAATCGTATAACCTTCGCGGCGTAACGTGGTCAAAATACGTTCACTGTCAACTAACGCTTTGGGGCAACCTAAACTAATAAAACCAATATGCGGTGTGCTCATTAAATAAATCCGTTAAAAATAATCAAAAACAACCTAATTGTGTGAAATTATAGCACGCACAGAAAAATGATTTTTATCGGTAGCGGTGTTAGAATTTGAGCCATTATTTCAATCTGTTGAATTTACTAATGACGATAAACTCTCATTCTTTTCCAGCCGTAGAATTTAAAAGTAGTAGCTTTTCAGTACCTGTTTTAAGCCTTGCCAGTAATGATTTGGTGCTGATTGAGCAATTACTTAATGAAAAAATTAAACTTGCCCCAGAATTTTTTAAAAATTCACCCGTAGTGATTGATTTACACGAAGTAAATAAAAAGCAATTTGTACTTGATTTTAAAGATGCCGTTATGGTGGTTCGCAAAGCGGGACTATTTGTGATTGGTATTCGTAGTGGCAATGAATTTCAACAATCTCAAGCCATTGAGCTAGGCATTCCCGTAAATACTGCGCCAACAAGTGAAATTAAAGAAATTAAAATTGATTCAAAAAATAAACAAATCAAAGCACCAGACGATTCAGAATTTATTGCAAGCGACTCCACAACCGTCATGATTACAAAACCAATTCGATCAGGGCAGCGGATTTATTCACACGGAGATTTGATTGTTTTAGCACAAGTTGGCGCGGGTGCAGAAATTTTAGCGGAAGGAAATATCCATGTTTACGGTTCATTGCGTGGACGAGCTTTAGCGGGTGTTCAAGGCAATACGGAAGCACGCATTTTTTGTTCGGATTTACAGGCAGAACTCATTTCAATCGCGGGGAATTATAAAATCAGCGATGACATTCAAGGGGCGATTTCAAATACCCCGATTCAAATTTATTTACAAAAAAACACCTTGATCATTAAACCCATCGTTTATTGAACGCATAACGCATTCTTTTGGAGGAAAAGTGGCACGAATTATTGTTGTAACTTCGGGTAAAGGTGGCGTTGGAAAAACGACTACCAGCGCAGCGATTTCTATGGGTTTGGCGAAAAAAGGTCATAAAACGGTCGTCATCGATTTTGATGTGGGATTGCGTAATTTAGACTTAATCATGGGCTGCGAACGGCGCGTTGTGTACGACATTATCAACGTAATAAATGGTGAAGCATCACTCAATCAAGCGTTAATTCGAGATAAAAATTGCAATTTATTGTCAATTTTACCTGCGTCACAAACACGCAATAAAGACGCGCTAACTCAAGAAGGCGTTGGCAAAATTTTAGAAGAATTATCAAAAGATTTTAAATATATCGTTTGCGATTCCCCTGCAGGGATTGAACAAGGCGCACATTTAGCCATGTATTTTGCCGACGATGCGTTTATTGTGACAAATCCCGAAGTGTCGTCTGTGCGTGATTCAGATCGAATTTTAGGTTTACTTTCAAGCAAATCACGTCGTGCTGAACGTAATGAAGAACCGATTAAGGAATTTTTACTGTTGTCGCGCTATTCACCTGAGCGCGTAAAATCAGGCGAAATGCTTAGTTTAGATGATGTTCAAGAGATTTTATCGTTACATTTACTAGGTGTTATTCCCGAATCAAAATCCGTATTGACCGCTTCAAATTCAGGAACACCTGTTATTCTCGATGAAAAAAGCGACGCAGGACAAGCCTATTCAGACATTGTGGCACGTTATTTAGGTGAAAATAGACCTCATCGATTTATTGATGATAAGACTGGTTTTTTTAGGAAGTTATTCGGAGGTAAATAATCATGAGCCTGTTAGATTATTTTAGAACATCTAAAACTAGCTCCGCATCACTTGCTAAAGAACGGCTACAAATTTTGGTTGCTTATGAACGTTCATCAAGCAATCAGCCGTCTTATCTACCCCAATTACAAAAAGAGTTGCTTGTCGTGATTCAAAAATATGTGCATATCAATCAAGATGCAATGACTATCAATTTAGAGCAAAGCGATAACCGTGAAACGCTTGAATTGAATATCGTTTTGCCTGACCCTCATCGTGTTTAATGCCATGAAAAACGTAAAATTATTGGTCATTTTATTTTGTGTTTTAACCACTCTTATTTCAGGGTGCAGCAGTAAAAAAAATGTTCGTGCTAATCCGAACAGCTTGGTAGAACGTCGCACGGGAGAAACGGTTGGAAACGACAAAGATGTTGAAAAAGAAATCAAAGAAACGTTGCGCGATGATGAAAATCACCGCTTTTTTCATGTGAATGTGAACGTTTATAACGGTGCTGTTTTACTGACTGGTGAAGTGATGGATGAAGCGATAAAAAGCAAAATCATCGAAACTGTTCGCGTTATTTCTCACGTCAAAATGGTGCATGATAATTTAATCATTGATTACCCAAGCGATAATTTATCGCGTGCTAACGACAAACGCATTGTCCAAAATATCAAACGGGCATTGACACAAATTCGCACGTTGCCAAATTTTGATTCCTCACTCATAAAAGTCATTGTTGAACAAAGCACAGTCTATTTGATGGGACGTGTGCATCGTGACGAAGGAACAGTTGTCGTTAACGTGGTTCGCCTTGAACCCGATATTCGGCAAATTGTTACTGTTTTAGACTACATTGATTAGCTGTAAAAACAGGTGAAAGGTTCAAGGTACAATTTTTATCTTTTACTTTGAACCGTCTTACATTTCACCTGGATCCCGCCCACTTTATGAAAAATCTTCCCAACGAATTTTTAACCGCGTTAAAAACCATTTTCCCCACAAGCGATATTTTAATTGAATCTGAAGAATGTTGGACTTACGGCTACGATAACAGTCGCCGTCACGCTTTGCCGCAAGTGGTCGTTTTTGCGACAACACACGATCAGGTTTTAAAAACCGTTCAATTGTGCAACGAATTTGAAATTGCCATCACTGCGCGAGGTCGCGGAACAGGAACAACGGGGGCAATCGTGCCATTACACGGTGGCTTAGTTTTATCGCTTGAACGCATGAAACAAGTGTTAGATTTTTCGCCCGATAATCGTTATATCAAAGTGCAAACAGGCATCACTAACCAAGAAGTTCAAGATTACGTCAAAAGTGCGGGATTTTTTTGGTCGCCCGATCCAACGAGTGCTTCATTTTGTAGTGTTGGTGGAAATTTAGCCTACAACTCCGCAGGTCCTAAAGCTGTAAAATACGGTACACCGCGTGAAAATACACTTGGTTTGCGTGTCGTGACTGGTGCGGGACACGAAATGAACGTCGGTGTTTACACCAGCAAAGGCGTGGTCGGTTACGATTTAACACGCTTAATTATTGGTAGCGAAGGCACACTGGCAATTATCACCGAAGCAACATTAAAACTCACGCCGTTGCCCGAAGCGAAAAAAACGTTACGCGCCATTTACAACACTGTTGGTGATGCGGCTCAAGCCGTTTCAACGGTGATGGCACAACCCGTTGTGCCTTGCGCGTTGGAATTTATGGACGGTAACGCGATAAATATGATTCGTCATTACACCGAAACGGATTTGCCTGAAAACGCAGGTGCAATGCTTATGATTGAAGTCGATGGTCAAGCTGAAGGCTTAGATTATGCAGCTGAAAAAGTCATGAAAGCCGCGACAAATGATGGGTTAATTTCAATGCGATTGGCGAAAAATGCCGCTGAAGTGAAAGCTCTTTGGGATACGCGAAAAGCCCTCTCCCCTGCCCTGCGAAAAGTTGCACCAAAAAAAATAAATGAAGATGTTGTTGTTCCCGTCACGGAAATTCCCGCGTTAATTTCAGGTTTAGAATTGCTGTCCAAACAATATGAATTGCCCATTATCAATTTTGGCCACGCTGGCAATGGCAACATTCACGTTAATTTATTACTCGATCCAGACGATCCGATTCAAAGCAAAAAAGCGCACGCTTGTTTAGATGAAATTTTTTCGTTAGTGCTGAAATTGAACGGCACTTTATCAGGCGAACACGGCGTTGGACTTGAAAAACGCGATTTTGTAGATCGTGAACTTGATGTAAATTCTCTCAATTTAATGCGAGCAATTAAACGTCAATTCGATCCTAAAAATTTATTAAATTCTGACAAAATGTTGCCACTGATTTCTTGAGTGGACGTTTCACCTGCTCGTTTAGGCTTTGGTGCATAAATACCAAAAATATGTCAACCTTTAGCTTTTCAGCGACAGGGCAAAGGCATTGATCAAACTGGCCGTCACAGGCTTTGAATGTACATCTGGCGCGGACGTTTTTCACGAACAATACGGTATCAGCAAATGGTTGTCGTCCGCACTGGGTCGGCGCAAAGCCAAGGCT
>CAIRCR010000442.1 GCA_903877065.1 uncultured Pseudomonadota bacterium | reverse complement strand
TTAATTACTTATGAGGAATCACAAATGGAAAGTGCGTTAATTTCAGGTATTGCTTTTAATCGTGACGAAGCGAAATTAACCATTACAGGCGTTCCTGATTTACCAGGGATTGCATTTAAAATTTTAGGACCCATTGCCGACGCGAATATCGAAGTCGACATGATTGTGCAAAATATTGCAGCTGATGCGTCGACCGATTTTACTTTTACAGTCCATCGCAATGATTTTGAGCGTGCAAAAGGTATTTTAGAAACGATTTGCAGCGACTTAGGTGCGCGTGGTGTGAGCGGTGACTGCAATATTGTGAAAGTGTCTATTGTTGGCGTTGGTATGCGCTCACATGCAGGTATTGCGAGTACAATGTTTAAAACATTGGCCGACGAAGGTATTAATATTCAAATGATTGCAACGTCTGAAATTAAGATTTCTGTTGTGGTTAATGAGAAATATTTAGAGCTTGCGGTACGTGCTTTGCACACAGCATTTGGTTTAGAACACGCATAAAAATGATTTAAGCTTTATTATTCGCGAGAATTTAGTTATACTAGTTCTCGTCTTGATTGTTCTTCGCTGTATCGCACAGCGAAGAGACCAAATTATTAGAGGGAGTTAATTATGCTTATCTTGACTCGTAGAGTTGGAGAAACGTTAATGATTGGTGATGAAGTAACTGTTACTGTTTTAGGCGTTAAAGGCAATCAAGTTCGTATCGGTGTGAATGCACCAAAAGAAGTTTCTGTTCATCGTGAAGAAATTTACGACAGAATCAAAAAAGAGCAATCTGATACGTCAATTTCAGAAAGCGATAATTAAGTTTCGAAAATAATAATTGGAGAGTTGGCCGAGCGGCTGAAGGCGCTCCCCTGCTAAGGGAGTATGGGCTTTATCTCCCATCGAGGGTTCGAACCCCTCACTCTCCGCCAGTTATTGTCAACTTATTGATTTTAAACATTTAAAATCAAATAATCCTATATTTTAGTCCGTTTGCTACACATAACTGCTACACACAGCGGATTATTTATGCAATTACAGACCAATCTTGTCCGTAGAAAATCGCATTTCTATTTCAGAACTCGCATTCCAACAGACCTCAAATCACATTACGGCAAAACCGAAATACTGATATCTCTCAAGACATCGGATAAACGTATTGCTGACTACGAACTCGCAAAGTTAAAAGTTAAGTTATATGCCGAATTTGCCCGGCTCAGGGGTGATAATTTCGGTATTGAATTGAAGCCCAGTAATAGTAATAATCAATCAAAAGACACCACCGTTCCTGACGTTAATAACAGTACCGATACTGTCCAAAACGTTTATAACGTTGTGAATACTGTTTCTAACGTGCACAACGATATCAATACGGTTAATAACGTTAACAGTACCAATACTGTCCAAAACGTTGCTAACAGTGAAAATACTGTAGAAAACGTATCTAACTGTATTAATCCAGTTAACAACGTTGCTAACAGTACCGATACTGTCCAAAACGTTTATAACAATACAAACACTGTCCAAAACGTTGCTAACAGTTCTATTGTGCCAAATACTGAACCAACGATTGAACATCTTGTAGAGTATTGGGCTTCTCAAAGTGAAAAACGTGAGAGAACAATCTTGGAAGTCCATACTGCTCGTAAACGATTATTCAAAATTACAGGGGCTAAATACGCCAATCAAGTGGTTAAGAAAGACGTTATAAAATTTAAGGATGAAATGATTGCAGGTGGTTTGAGTGCTAAAACAGTACAAAAACAGATTAATCTTCTTAAGACTGTTTTTACATTGGCTATGTGTAACGATATGATTCAAAAGAATCCATTTACAGATATTAAAATTGTTAAACCAAAATGTCTGCCTAAGCCACGTGTTCCTTTCTCGGCAGAGGACCTGAAGGCAATATTCAGTAGTCCAATCTTCACCAAAGGTGAAAGACCGGTGGGCGGAGCAGGGGAGGCTTGTATATGGTTGCCATATATTGCGCTATGGACAGGAATGCGATTAGAAGAAATTGGTCAATTACAGGTATCAGATATCAAATGTGAGAATGGTATTTACTTTATTAACATTGGTAATGACGAGTTTTCTACAAAACGATTAAAAACAACTTCCTCACACAGAAGAATTCCAATTCATCAGGAATTAATCAGGTTAGGTTTACTGGATTATGTACAGAAGATGAAAGAGAAGCAATCTAGTCCGTTATTTCCAATGCTAGTTGAAAATTCTTATCATCAGTACACGGCTGCTTTTTCCAAATGGTTTGGACGGTATTTGCGTGGAACTATAGGTATCACCGATAAGAGAAAAACATTCCATAGTTTCCGGCATGGTTTTAAAGAAGCATGTAGGATTGCTGAAATAAATAAGGATTTGCATGATAAATTAACAGGGCATCAATCATCTGCAGATGTAGGAGATGGCTATGGAGGGGACTTATATCCACTGATGCCACTTTATAACGCCATTCAGAGGATAGAATTTAGATTTGAATAAAATCTACTTTAAGATTTGAGTGCTTGAGAAGCCCAATACTCTACAAGATGTTCAATCGTTGGTTCAGTATTTGGCACAATAGAACTGTTAGCAAGGAGTCCTTTGGGTGGTTTTCGCTGCCTAATCGCCATCTGCAAGGCCTCGATCAAAAGAGATGTCTCATAATTTAGATGACAGGTTAATGTAAGTTTAGTTTTGTATAGTGAAGTCCATGAAAAATTTGGACTTCGAAATATTTAATTTCGGCCAAATAAAGCAACGCGATCTCGAGTCAGTGGATGACTTTGTCATTAGATTGCGCGCCTCTGCGGTCAGATGCGAGTTTGCGGACAAAGATGCTGAAATTAAAAAGCAGCTAATTTTGGGGTGCAAGTCGGTCAAGCTCAAAGAGCTAATTCTTGGCCAATCTGGTATTACGCTCAAAGATATTCAAGACAAGGCAAGGGCTGGCGAAGCTGCCTTTAATCAGGCGAGATCTATTGAGCAATCGAGCAAGGCGGTGACCAAAACTGAACCAGTTTGTGCTGTCCGAAATAAGTCGTTCAAGAGCGAGCGCAAAGGCGAGCAAAGGGCTCAAGACGGTGCGTCTAAGCAAAAAGGGTCTAAATCGAGTGACAAGACGTGTTTCAAGTGTGGCTATGAGTACCCACACACTAGTGAATGTCCAGCTAAAGACAAAAAGTGTAAAAGTTGCGGCATAGTAGGTCATTTTGCGAAGTTGTGCAAAAAGAAGGTCAACGCTGTACGGGAGAGCGATGAAGACGTGCATGATGGCGAAGTAGGCTATCTGTTCACAAATCGAGCTTTTGGTGAGACTAATAGGCCGGTTTTTGGTGTCGAAATGTTGGGTCGTTCAGTCAAGGTGTTGATTGATTCGGGCGCTGACAACAACATCATGGATGAGGACACTTTTCGTGCTTTCAAGGACAAAGTTACACTGCGTCGTTGCTCGAAAGCCATGTATCCGTATGGTATGGACAAGGCGATCAAGGTTATGGGTGAATTTGAGACCGAGGTGAGGTCGAATGGCAAAAGTTGTTGTGCCAAATTCTTGGTGGTTAAAGGTAACTATGGAAACTTACTGAGTTTCAAAACTTCAAAAAGGCTTGGAGCATTTAGCTGAAGATTTTTGAGGATGAGAGTGAGCAAAATGGGCTGTGTCAAGTCAAGGAGAATGATTTTTATGCAAGGCTCATGGAAAAGTACAAGTCAGTTTCCACGGAGAAAATAGGCAGGCTGAAGGGTCACAAAGTTCATTTACATATAGACAAAAGCGTAAGGCCCGTGCAACAGCCATACAGGCGAATTCCTTATCATCTAGTAAAAGCGGCCGATGAAGAGTTAGACGAGCTTCAGCGCAATGGTGTGCTTGAGGTGCCACCAGGCCCGGTCACATGGAAATCGCAGTGGATGGTGGTGGCTAATCCTAAGAAGCCAGGCAAAGTTCACAACAGACTCTAGAGTAGCTAATAACGCGATCATAAGAGAAAAGTTTGTCATGCCAACGACTGACGAGATCATTTATGACCTGCAGGGCGCTACAGTGTTTTCAGAGTTGGATTTTAACAAGGCATTTCATCAATTGGAATTGGATGAAGAAAGTAGAGACATAACTACGGTTGAAACTAATAGGGACCTCTTAGGTTTACGACGCTCAACATGGCTGTCCATAACGCGTCAGAAGTTTTCCAGCACACGATTCAAGAAAAGGTGTTGTCCAAAGATGGTCGCGACAAGTCGTCAGAAATATTGCCGACAATATCATCGTGTTTTGCAAAACTAGGCAAGAGCATGATGCTAATCTTGAGGCTCTCTGCAAGAGGTTAGAAGAAAAAGGTCTAACGGCTAGCCCAGACAATTGCAAGCTAGGAGTTGAATAGTTGGTGTTTTTCGGGCTTAAGTTGACCAAAGACGGTGTTTCGGTCAGCGATGACAAAGTCAGAGCTCTGCACGAAGCAGGCACGCCAGCTAGTGTCAGTGAGCTTAGGAGCATATTGGGCTTGGCAATTTATTGCAGTGATCACATTCCCAATTTGGCTACCTTAGCAGTACCTTTATGGGATTTGGTGAAGAATGGAGTTGTTTTTAATTGGCAAGCTGTGCATGAAAAGGCGCTTAAGTCAATTAAAAAGGCACTCATCAAGGACGCATTGAGTTATTTTCAGACGGATTGGGAGACAGAGGTCACGGTGGACGCTAGTCCGGTAGGTCTTGCGTTAGTTTTGGGTCAAATCAATCCCAAAAATAGAAAATCTCGCAACATAGTAAAATACAAGAGCCGCAAGCTAACCGCAGTGGAAAAGGAGGCGTTGGCTGTAGTGTGGGCTTTAGAGGCGCTTTATTTGTACTTGTATGGTAGAAAGTTCAAGGTAATCACCGACAATCGAGCGGTAGAACTTATATTCAAAAATCCAAATTCCAACCCGCCATTAAGAATAAAACGATGGGCGCTACGTTTAATGGAATTTGATTTCGAGATTGTGCATAAGCCAGGTGCTTACAACATTGCCGACTACATGTCAAGACATCCGGTAGAAGATGCAGTCGACGACGAGGTTGAAGGCTATGTCAGGTTCATTTCAGACCATGTAATACCCAAATTCATGTCGAGAGCTGAAATAATTGAGCAAACGACCAACGACAAACAGCTGGTTGAGTTAAAGAGCGTCATTGGTGGCAACGACGTGGAAGTTTCAGTCGCAAGCGAGCTTAAGCACGAATTCGGTCGAGTAATGGGAGAATTGAGTGTGACAGATGATGGCTTGGTGATGCGTGGTGATAGGCTAGTGCTGCCAGAGTCGTTGCGTATGAGGGCAATAAACATTGCGCACGAGGGGCACCAGGGTTTGACAAAAACCAAAGGTCTGCTTAGGACGAAGGTTTGGTTTCCTAAAATGGACTCGATGGTATGCGACGTGGTTCGAAGTTGCCTATCTTGTCAGCTACAAGATGGAGGTTACGCCGCGCAACCCGTAAAATCTTCAAAATTTCCGCTCAAACCGTGGCGTAACTTGGCAATGGATTTTTTTGGTCCACTTCCAAATGGTCACGAGCTTATGGTGGTTATTGATGAGCACTCGAAAAACGTATGGTACGATGAGGTCAGGACGACTGCGGCAGAATATACGTGTCCCGCATTGGATAAACTGTTTTCGTTTGTGG
>CAIRCR010000441.1 GCA_903877065.1 uncultured Pseudomonadota bacterium | reverse complement strand
CAAAAAACCGTCCATTATGGGCGGAATAACCTGGGCGTTGATGATGGTGAAAGGCACAATTTTGGGTTCAAATGCGGGAATCAAAACGCATATTCAGGTGGGAACAAATCCTTACGTCAGCAAAAAAATCATGGGTATAAAAAAAGATTTGATTCCCAATGACAAAGAACAAAAAGATATTGATACCATTTTAAAGTTTGTTAATGATCATCCTGAAAAAGGTAATCCAGATATGCTTGAACAACTGCACCACACGTTAAGTAAATTGACTATGGAAGCTGAGTTAATGCGCACTGAATTAGCTGAATTACAGTCTCACATGATGGCAATTGAAGACGCAAAAGTGGTCGCTGATCGTGGCGTTTACACGGGTACTGAAATTAGAATTAACAATTATCTTTGGAAAGCACAAGAAAATCGAGGTAAAAGTGTTTTCCGTGTTGAACACCGTGAAATAACTATAAATGTTCGCTAAATCAATAGCAAAATTACCACTAATACAAAATTACAACGAGGATAAAAATGTCAAATGTCATAAGTTTTATTGGCACAATTGGAAATGACGCTGAAATACGTTATTTGCCTTCGGGACAAGCCGTTTTAAATGTCAACGTAGCAAATCATACGGGATTTGGCGATAAGCAAAAAACAATGTGGTTTCGTGTTGTTTTATGGGGAAAACGTGCTGAAGGGTCTTTAAAAGATTATTTAAAAAAAGGACAGCAAGTTTTTGTATCAGGCGAATTTACAACGAATGAATACAAAGCAAATGACGGCACAATGAAAATGAGTTTAGAGTTGAATGCCAACATCATTGATTTAGTCGGTAAGCGTGAATCTATCGGTAACGCCAATGATTACAATACGCCAGCACAAGCCTCAAGTTACACGCCACAAGCGTATCAACAACCCGCACCCGCCGCGCAACCCGCTCAAAATTATGCACCACCGCCGCAACCAAAACCAAATTACGCGCCACAACAGCAAGCACCAAGACCCGCGCAGTCTCCTAATTTTGATGCACCGTATGACGATGACATCCCTTTTTAGGCACTGACCTTGTTTTTACACATTGCACCCGCATGATAAACGCCGACGCAAAGGCGTTTTTTTCATTCATAAAACAACATATTTGGAGTGTACAAAATGGCAGTTTCATTAAGCAAAGGCGGCAACGTTAATTTAAGCAAAGAAGCACCGAACCTGAATAAAATCGTTGTCGGGTTGGGGTGGGCAGAACGTTCAACAGACGGCGCAGCATTCGATTTAGACGCAAATGCTTTTTTACTTAAAGCGGATGGCAAAGTGCGTAACGACGGTGATTTTTGTTTTTATAACAATAAAATCGTTGCTGATGGTGCGGTTCAGCACGCAGGTGATAATAAAACGGGCGCAGGTGAGGGTGATGACGAAACAGTTAAAGTTCAATTATCAAAAGTACCCGCAGACGTAGACAGAATCACATTTTGCGTCACGATTCATGAAGGCGAAACCCGTCACCAAAACTTTGGACAAGTTAGAAACGCTTATATTCGCGTGATTAACGAAGACGGCGGCGTTGAATTAGCACGTTACGATTTGAGCGAAGATGCGTCTGTCGAAACCGCCATGATTTTTGGCGAGTTATATCGCAATGCGGGTGACTGGAAATTCCGTGCAGTGGGACAAGGTTTTGCGGGTGGATTAGCTCCATTGGCGACTTCTTTTGGCGTGAGTGTTTAGGATCAAAAATGGCTATTAACTTAGAAAAAGGGCAGAAAATTTCGCTTGAAAAAGAATCAGGCAAAACCTTAACAAAAGTTGTCATGGGTTTGGGCTGGGATGCCAAACAAGCTGAGAAAAAAGGCGGTTTGCTCGGCGGATTATTCGGTGGCGGTTCAAGCGACAATTCGATTGATTTGGATGCGTCGTGCATTATGTTTGCGGGTGATAGACCCGTAGACGCAATTTTTTTCGGACAGCTTAAAAGTAAAGACGGCAGTGTTATTCACAGCGGCGACAATCGCACGGGCAAAGGTGACGGTGATGATGAGCAAATTGTCGTGGATTTAATCAGTGTGCCAGAATCGGTGACAGCGTTAGTTTTTACCGTAAATTCATTTACTGGACAAACGTTTGACGCAGTTGAAAATGCGTATTGTCGTTTGCTTGATGGCAGTAATCAAAATGAAATTGCACGTTACACGCTGACTTCACAAGGCGCACACACCGCGCAAATTATGGCGAAACTTTACCGACATAATGGCGAGTGGAAAATGCACGCAATTGGTGAAAATGCCTCTGGTCGTACCATTAACGATTTGTTCCAGCCGATTGGCGCGTTTTTATGAAAATAATGGCAAAAATGTTTGTTGCGGGGTTATTCGCAACCTTTGCATTGACAGCAGCAGCCGAAGAAATTGGCGAAGTTTCAACGACGTTTAATTTGCTCAGTCCAAACAGCAAAATTGTCATTGAAGCGTTCGACGATCCCGAAGTTGCTGGTGTAACGTGCCACGTTTCAAAAGCAAAAACGGGTGGCTTAAAAGGTGCGGTCGGTTTGGCTGAAGACCCATCAGAAGCGTCGATTGCGTGTCGGCAGATTGGCGCGATTGATGTTGGTAAATTGAGCAATTTGAAAAATGGCGATACGGTTTTTAAAGAAAGTCGTTCGATGTTGTTCAAAAAATTACAAGTTGTGCGTTTCTTTGATAAACAACGTAATGTTTTGGTTTATCTTGCTTACAGCGATAAATTGATTGACGGTTCGCCGAAAAATTCGATTTCGTCTGTGCCAATCATGAAGTGGAATTAACTGTCATTTCAAAATTTAAGCGGTAAACAAATAGTTTTACCGCTTAAAACTTCTCTTTATAGTGGACTCCATTATCTAGACAATTTTTAGTCTAATTTAAGATGGTGTCGATTGTGTTGTAACAGCGGCTTTACTT
>CAIRCR010000440.1 GCA_903877065.1 uncultured Pseudomonadota bacterium | reverse complement strand
GTGGCAAATATAACGCTGACAAAATCGCACGATTCGCTTCGGGGAACGTGTAATTTTTCAAATCTGTCTGTTTTACCCAATCCCAACTTTGCCCAAGCAGACTGTACGCTTCACCTGTATATTGGGTGACTAAAAAAACGTGCATTTTCACCGTGCGATCAGAATAAGTATGTTGCACCGTAATTAGTCGCGTAGCCTCAATAACGTCGATGCCCATTTCTTCTTTTAATTCGCGGGATAATGCCATTTCAAGCGTTTCATTGAATTTAACTTTGCCACCTGCAAATTCCCACAACCCGCCAAAATGCAGTGTATTTTCTCGGCGCGTAATAAAAAACTCATTTTTTTCATTTTTAACTATGCCAATAACAACTGAAAGAGATATTTTCATAACGCCTTAGACAATAAATTCTTTGCACCTGCAAAAAATGACCGTTTATTATTTTGTTTTACTTCTTCGGGTAAGGCTTTTCGTGTTGCCCAATGCAAATCTTCTTCGGGTAATTCATTTAAAAAGCGACTCGGTTCACATTCTTCATAAATGCCACGCTGTTTGCGATGCGTGCAGTAGCTCAAAGTACAAGTACGTTGTGCCCGTGTAATGCCAACATAAGCCAGCCGCCGTTCTTCTTCAATGCTATCGTTATCGATGCTGTTTTGATGCGGTAAAATTTTTTCTTCCACGCCAATCAAAAAAACGTGCGGAAATTCCAATCCTTTCGCCGCGTGCAGTGTCATTAAACTTATTTCGTCGTTTACTTCGTCTTCACGATTACGCTCTAAAATATCAAGCAACATCACTTTGGCAACCAAATCAGTTAAAGAAAATTCTACGCCATCCGCTGTATTTTTTTCGACCAGCCGTTGCAACCACGCCAACAAATCTTGCACGTTTTTCATTCGTCGTTCGGCGGCTTCACGGTTGTTGCTGTCTTCACGTAAATATGCCGTGTAACTGATTTGTTCTAATAGTTCGTTTGCCAACTCGATTTTATTGTCTGCCGAATTTAGTTGTGTTGCACGTTGCACAATCCAATCGTGAAACTGTTGTAATCGTTGACGCGGAGCTTCGGTAAGCTGTGACGACAACCCAATTTCATTACACGCTGAAAATAAACTGACGTGCCGTTCTCGCGCATACGCGCCTAATTTTTCAAGCGTCGCCGCACCAATTTCGCGGCGTGGCGTATTTACAATTCGTAAAAAAGCCGCGTCGTCATCGTGATTTGCCAGCAAACGCAAATAACTCAACACGTCTTTCACTTCGGCGTAAGCAAAAAATGAAGTTCCGCCACTAATAAAGTACGGCACATTTCGTTCACGCAAAACTTGTTCAATCAAACGCGATTGATGATTGCCACGATACAAAATAGCGTAATCTTTGTAACCCGAACCGTTCATTAACTTGTGGTGCATAATTTCTGAAACGACTTGTGACGCTTCAATTTCTTCATTTTTATGCGCCAAAACGCGCAACGGTTCACCGTGTTCTAATTTACTCCACAAGCGTTTTTCAAAAGCGTGCGGATTGTTGGCAATCAAATGATTCGCCACTTTTAAAATACGTCCCGTTGAACGGTAATTTTGTTCAAGTTTAATCACTTCTAAACGCGGAAAATCGTGTTGTAATTGAGCTAAATTTTCAGGCTGTGCGCCGCGCCACGCATAAATTGATTGGTCATCATCGCCAACAACCGTAAATTTTGCTAACGCGCCAACCAATAATTTTACGAGCTGATATTGCGTTAAATTGGTGTCTTGATATTCGTCAACAAGCAAATAACGAATCCGATTTTGCCATTTCGTTAAAACGTCTGGATTTGCCTGAAATAACAACACGGGCTTTAAAATTAAATCATCAAAATCAACGGCGTTATAAGCGTGCAAACAACGGCTGTAATCAGTGTAAATTTGAGCCATTTCTAAATTTAACGGCAGTGTTTCAAAACCGATTGCTTGCTCTGGCGTAACAAAAGCATTTTTCCATTGCCCGATTTTTGCGGCGAATTGTTCAATTTGTTTTGTGTCGTAATCACCGATTTGTTGCGTGAGTAAACTTTTTAAAACAGTGATTTTATCGTGTTCATCAAACAGCGTAATCGCGGCTTTATAACCTAACGCTTTGTGTTCTTTGCGTAAAATATCCAAACCCAAAGAATGAAACGTTGAAACGCGCAAACCGTGACTTTGTGTACCGTGCAGCAATTTACTGACTCGACTTTGCATTTCACGAGCGGCTTTATTGGTAAACGTTAACGCGGCGATATTTCTAGCGGGTAAACCTTGCCGAACTAAATACCCAATTTTTTCAGTAATCACGCGCGTTTTACCACTACCTGCACCCGCTAAAACCAGTAACGGACAATCAATTTGTTTAACGGCGGATTGCTGCTCAGAATTTAAACCCTTCATTTCATTTACGGTGCGTGAAAATCGAGCCACTATCGGTGTTGCCATCGTAAACATCGGATAGTGTTATTTCGGCATCAAGCAAACTCGTTCGTTTGGTTTCAGATGCGGATTTTGGGGCAATGCCTGGCACGTTTTGATCTTCGGTTGCGACGTTCATAGTGTTCAATTCCATCTCTTGCATGAGTTGTTTAACCATTGAACGAAATTCATTTTTGTATTCCGCCGCATCGAGCGCATCGTCATAAGTTATTTTTTGCTGTAAAAATAAATCACATAACGATTGATCATAACTTTGCATTCCTGAACTACGCCCTTTGATGATGAACTCTTTAAATCGCTGAAAATCGCCGCGACGAATTACGTCTTGAACAGGGGGCGTATTCATTAAAATTTCAGTCACTGCATGAGATTCTCCATCTGAAAAGCGAATAATTCGTAGCGACACAATCGCCAGTAAATTGGCTGCCAAATCAGCACTTACTTGTTTGTGCATATCATCTGGAAAAAAATTTAAAATTCGTTCAACAGTTTGCTCTGCATTGTTTGCGGGTGTTGAAGACAAGCACAAACAACCTGATTCAATGATTGTAATTGCGCTTTTAACAGCCTCACGCGATCGAATTTCACCAATTGAAACGACATTGGGCGACTGCTGTAAGATATTTTTAAATGCCGCTTCGTAGGATGCCGTATCTATGCCAACCTCACGTTGCGTCACAATACAGCCCGCGTGTGAGTGCATAAATTTCATCGGGTCTTCCAAGATAATAATGTGACCATTACTGTTTTGATTGCGATATTTAGTTAACGCCGCAATTGCAGTTGATTTTCCAGAACCTAAAGTTCCTGCAAATAAAATTAAGCCCCGTTTTTGCATGACCAACTGCTTTAAAATTTCGGGTAAATTCAGGGTGTCAATGTCGGGAATATCAAGACGAATACGGTGCAATACCATTCCTGCGGCATCACGCTGAATAAATGCACTGACTCGAAATCGTCCAACTTTAGGTACACCAATTGCGAACTGACATTCTTTGGTTTTGTGAAATTCTTCTTTGTGTCGAGGCTCCATTAAACTCAGCACTAATGCTAACGTCTGTTCTTTGCTTAGAGTCGTTTTAGAAATTTCAACTAATGTGCCGTCGATTTTCATCGTTGGCGCACGTCCTGCGGTAATAAATAAATCGAACGAATTTTTTTGCACCATAAGGGCAAGTAGCGCGTTGAAATCCATAATCACTCCTAACGAAACATTTCTTGATTGACCGCTTTAACTGCGGCAGTTTTGGATGTAATTAAGCCTTTATCGACTAGCTCTCTCATATTTTGATCTAGCGTTTGCATTCCATCTACGCGCCCCGATTGAATTGATGAATACATTTGTGCAATTTTTCCTTCACGAATCAAATTTTTAATACCTGTTGTTCCCACCATAATTTCATGCGCGGCAACTCGTCCGCCACCCACTTTTTTTAATAAGCTTTGTGAAATTACCGCTTGCAACGATTCTGACAGCATTGAGCGAATCATATCTTTTTCAGTGGCTGGAAAAACGTCAATAATTCGGTCAATAGTTTTTGCCGCAGATGTGGTATGCAGTGTTCCAAAAACTAAATGCCCCGTTTCGGCAGCAGTGAGCGCGAGTCGAATGGTTTCTAAATCTCGCATTTCACCAACCATGATAATATCGGGGTCTTCACGCAGAGCAGAACGTAATGCTTCATTAAACCCTAGCGTATCTCGATGCACTTCACGTTGATTGATTAGGCAACGTTTACTGTCGTGGAGAAATTCAATCGGATCTTCAACGGTTAAAATATGTGCGTAATCATTGTTGTTGATATGGTTAATCATTGCCGCAAGTGTCGTCGATTTGCCGGAACCCGTAGGACCTGTAACTAAAATTAACCCGCGTGGTTTTTTACACAATTCTTGAAAAAAAAGTGGGGCTTTCAACTCTTCTAACGTTTGAACAATCGAAGGAATAGTCCGAAAAACCGCTGCCGCACCGCGTGACTGATTGAAGGCATTTACTCGAAATCGTGCTACGTTTGGTAATGAAAAAGAAAAATCCGTTTCCAAAAACTCCTCATAATCACGGCGTTGTTTGTCACTCATGATGTCGTAAATTAAGCCGTGAACTTCTTTACGATCAAGAGCTGGGACGTTAATACGGCGCATATCACCATCAACACGAATCATCGGTGGCAAACCCGCTGATAAGTGTAAATCTGAGGCGTTGTTCTTAAATGAAAAGGTAAGTAATTCTGCAATATCCATAGTATTTTGAAATTTAGTTAAGTTGAAAAAACAGGCGTAAGCGTTAAAATCGAACGCCTTTTTACCTTTTAAAGCGTTTATTATGCCTACAATCGCTGACAGACTTAAACAAATTCACGAACAAATTCGCCACGCAGAACAATCTTATCAGCGCGTCGAAAATTCAGTACAGCTACTCGCTGTCAGTAAAACAAAACCTGCCAGTGCAATTGTTAGCGCGTATCAAGCAGGGCAAAGGCATTTTGGTGAAAATTATGTGCAAGAAGCGTTGATAAAACAGTTAGAACTTCGGGAATTTGATGTGACATGGCATTTTATTGGTCCAATTCAATCGAACAAAACTAAAATTTTGGCAACGCATTTTAATTGGATTCATAGCGTGGACAATTTGAAAATCGCGCAACGTTTGAGTTCACAACGCCCTGAATTTTTGCCGCCATTAAATATTTGCGTGCAAGTAAACATCAGTGACCAAACAAGCAAATCGGGTGTGACATTGGCGGACTTGCCCGACTTGATTTTGCGGGTGAATTTGACCGCGTCATCCAGGAGTGCCCGGTCGCCCCCGACGACACTGATGAGTTGGCCGATCTCTTCCTGCTCGATTTCGCCATCGGCGGACATCATGTAAAGAAGTGCGCTCGCAAAGGCGAGCTTTGGGGTCAGCGCGGGGGCGGCGTCGCCCTTGAACATATCGAAGAGGCCCATGATTGCTCCGGTAGTCATGAAAAATGCACCGCAATGGTTGCATATCCTTGCGGTTCGTCAAGTCATTCGTCAGCCTGCGCTATGCTTTGGTGCGCTTTTTTCCAAGTCTCTAGTACTGCCCGAGCGAACCCGAACGATGCCATTGAAGTCTTTCAAACCAAAGCTCCATCCGATCGCTGC
>CAIRCR010000439.1 GCA_903877065.1 uncultured Pseudomonadota bacterium | reverse complement strand
GGCTTTCAACATCAATAACATTTGAATAGCTTCGTTTGAATAAACTTGCGGCGCACCTCGTTTTCCACAGGGGCTTACCGACCAATTTTTCTGCACATAATCTTCGGCAAACCAAATCGTAATATCGCCTCGCTTAACTAAAGCCGCATCGTATTCTGCCCAATTCTGAATTTTGTAGCTTGATTTTGACATGAGAACTATTGGATGATTCAATCTGAAAAGCTAAAGGTTGACATATTTTTGGTATTTATGCACCAAAGCCTCAAATTACTAGCAAAAGGAGAGCGTAATGTGTGGTGTGTTTGGTATCATCGGAAAATATTTACCAGATAAAGCGCGTGCCGCTTTTTCGACACTTGCTCATCGAGGGCGTGACCACTCAGGCATTGTCGAAGATAAAGGGCTTTTTTTAGCCCATCATCGCCTTGCCATCACGGATAATCATACCCGCTCCCATCAGCCAATGCGTCGTGGAAATTTGTTAATCAGTTTCAACGGCGAAATTTATAACCATCATGTATTAAGGAAAGAACTTAGTCATTGTGTTTGGGAAACACAAAGCGATACTGAAGTAATTCTAGTCGCTTATGAAACATGGGGAATTGAGTGCGTCAAACGATTTGAAGGAATGTTTACTTTTGCTTTGGTGGACGGCGAAAAACTCTATTTAGTGAGAGACCGTTTTGGAGAAAAAAGTCTTTTTTATCATCAAAATCATGATGGGATAATATTTGCCTCTGAAATCAAAGCAATCAAGCCATTTTTAGCATCAATACGAATGAATGACGAAGCATTGCATTCATATCTTTCTTATTTAGCCCCAACACCTCCGCATACGTTTTATCATGGGATTGAAAAGATTCAAAGTGGCGAATGGATTTGTTACAAAAGGGGAAATTTAAGCAGGCAAACCTATTATCATCCCCTTGAGTGCGATGTATCAATGATTAACGAGCGTTCAGTTGCCATAGATACAATTGAAAACATCTTGCATCAATCTATCCAAAGTCGTTTAGACACTTCTGCACCCGTTGCGGCTCTTCTTTCTGGTGGTTTGGACAGCGCAATGATCTGTGCCATTGCGGCACAGCAGGGGAGAAAACTGCCCGTATTTACACTTGGATACGATGAGTTCAGCTCTTACGATGAAAGAGCTAATGCTAAAATTACCGCTGACTATCTTGGTTTGGCGCATACCGAAGTGATCATTACACAACGTGATTTTGACGACAATCTCGATACATTGCTCTTTCACATGGATGAACCACTCAATGACCCGGCCGCTTTGCCACTCTATCTATTGATGCAAAAAATCTCTACCGAAGGATACAAAGTAGTTTTGAGCGGCGAAGGAAGCGACGAAATATTTTTAGGCTATCGACAATATTTTGAATATCTCGATATTGAAAACACGGCATCTCTACATCACAAAAACTGGCTTAAAAAATACTTTCATGCCAATTTTTCAATGAACCGTGAATGGGAATGGTACAAACGAATTTTCGAGGATTCGTTGTTATTTCGCACTTCTGGGGAAAAATTTACCGATTTACAGCAAAATCACTTATTGCGTCGCAATGTTCGTGATAACAGCTCATTGCGGTTTTTAGCCCCTTACCGTGAAATATTTGAACAAAGCGATCATAAGCATCCAGCGCAATGGTATAGCATGATTGACTTGAAACTCTTTGTTGGAGAACATTTTCTTACCAAGCTCGATCGGGTTTCTATGGCACATACAATTGAAGCACGCGCTCCATTTTTAAATCATCGTCTCGTTGCTACGGCACTTTCAATCAATCCGTTACTGCGTATCGGGGAAGGTCAAACAAAAAACCTTCTAAAACAAGTCGCCCAAAATTATCTGAGTAATGAGATTATCAATCGCAAGAAAAAAGGATTTTCCTATCCTTACATGGAATGGCTGATAGCTTCACAAAGAATTGATTTAATCCGAAAAGTAAACGCAAAAACAGGGCTTTTTTATGATGATGCTCTCGACAAATACCTTGAAATGGCGCAAAGAGGAAAATTTAAACAACATATTTGGGGCTTGTATGTTTTAAGTCACTGGATTGAACGTGAATTACTTTAGATTTAATAAAACGAATTTCAGCCCAACGCTTTTACACGCAATTTTTTACCTTTAATTTTTCCAGCTTGCAAACGTGACAACGCAATATTTGCACTGGTCCGTTTAATCGCCACATACGTTCGCACATCAAAAATATCAATTTTCCCCACTTCGCTACCAGCTAATCCCGTTTCACCCGTCAACGCACCTAAAATATCACTCGCACGAATTTTACTTTTGCGCCCCCCATCAATTACTAACGTGACCATTGCAGGTCTGAGTGTCGTATTTTTTGGCGGTTTTGTCGGATTAAACTTAGCCCATGTAATCGACATTTTTTGATACGCTTCAATTGCTTTTGCGCGTTCTAATTCCGTTTCAGCGCACAAACTAAACGCCAAACCTTTTTGACCTGCGCGACCTGTTCGACCAATTCGATGAACGTGAACTTCAGGGTCTGGCGACAAGTCATAAACAATAACTGCTGACAAATCTTTAATATCCAAACCACGCGCCGCAACGTCGGTTGCCACTAAAACCGAGCAGCTTTTATTAGCAAATCGCAACAATGTTTGGTCTCGTTCTCGTTGATCTAAATCACCCGTCAACGATAGCGCGGCATAACCTTGTTGTCCGAGCCAATCCTCAATCACCTGACAATTATATTTTGTATTACAAAAAATTACGGTCGATTCGGGTTGATATTTTGCCAATAATGCCACGACCGCCAACGGTTTTTGCAGTTCTTCAGCTTTGAAAAAAAGTTGTTCGATTTTTCCTTCTTCAT
>CAIRCR010000438.1 GCA_903877065.1 uncultured Pseudomonadota bacterium | reverse complement strand
ATGCTCGGCGTATTTGCGGCAATGGCGTGGTATGAGAAAAAGCAAAATTGCTCGCTTTGGCAACTCACAGATTTAATTGCACCAATTGCACCGATTGGGCTAGGCGCGGGGCGAATTGGGAATTTTATCAATTCCGAACTTTGGGGCAGACCAACAGACGTGCCTTGGGCAATGATTTTTCCAAATGGCGGTGACGTGGCGCGTCACCCTTCACAGCTTTACGAAGCATTTTTGGAAGGTTTTGTATTGTTTGTAATTTTGTGGATTTACAGCCAAAAACCACGTCCTGCAATGGCAACGACAGGTTTGGCTGTCATGCTTTATGGTTGTTTTCGCTTTTTCGTGGAATTTTATCGTGTACCCGACGCACAGCTGGGTTATTTAGCGTTAGATTGGGTAACGATGGGGCAAGTTTTATCAACACCGATGATTGTAATTGGCATAGGTTTAATAATTTTTGCGTATAAAAAACATGAAAAATTATCTTGAAGTCCTAGAAAAATTACTCACCGAAGGCACGCAAAAAGGCGATAGAACGGGAAACGGCACCTTGTCGATTTTCGGGCATCAAATGCGTTTTGATTTGGCGGCGGGTTTTCCGCTTATTACCACCAAAAAAGTACACTTAAAATCTATTATTTATGAATTACTGTGGTTTTTGAATGGTGATACGAATAACCATTCACTCGAAAAAAACGGTGTAACCATTTGGCGTGAATGGTCGAATGAAAATGGCGAATTAGGTGCAATTTATGGGAAGCAATGGCGATCATGGGACGTTAAGAACGGTGAAACAATTGACCAAATTGCACACGTTATTGAGCAGTTAAAATCTAATCCAAATAGTCGCCGAATCATCGTTTCAGCATGGAATGTTTCCGATTTACCCGACGAAAAAATCAGCCCACAAGAAAACGTTAAACAAGGAAAAATGGCACTCGCGCCGTGTCACGCTTTTTTTCAATTTTACGTTGCAGACAACAAACTTTCTTGCCAGCTTTATCAGCGCAGTTGCGACACATTTATCGGTTTGCCGTTCAACGTTGCCAGCTATGCTTTGCTCACGATGATGATGGCTCAACAATGTGATTTAGAACTCGGCGAATTTATTTGGACAGGCGGCGATGTGCATTTGTATTTAAATCATATTGAACAAGCCAAAACGCAATTACAGCGCACGCCTCATGTTTTGCCAAAGATGAAAATCAAGCGCAAACCCGTTTCGATTTTTGATTATGTTTACGATGATTTTGAATTAGTTGGCTACAATGCCGATACGCATATATCCGCCCCCATTGCAATTTGAGAGAGTTATTAAAATGACTACTTACCGCCGATTTTTAGTTTATTTTTTACTGCTTTTAATGGCGGGGTGTGCATCAGAGCCAGTCATTCGACCAAGCAAACCTCAGCCCGCTGATACGGGAAGAATGCCGTCTTATACTGAAATTCGTCCAATTGTTGGCATCTATGCAAATCAGCCCGCCGTGACAGCATTTGTACAACACATGGTGCATGATTACGGTTTTACAGAAAATTATTTAAATGATTTATTTTCGCAAGCAAATCGTTTGGATTCGGTGTTGCGCTTAGAAGTCGATCCACAAATGCCGCCCAAACCAAAATATACAGGTCCAATTTCATCAGAACCCACGGCTCGACCTAAACCAACACCAACACTTGGCTGGTCAAGTTATCGCAAACAATTTATTGATGATGCTCATATCAATAACGGCGTGAATTTTTGGCGAGAAAACGCGGCTGCTTTGCAACGTGCCAGTGCAACTTATCACGTTGATCCCGAATACATTGTTGGAATTATTGGCGTGGAAACGTATTTTGGGCGAAATGTGGGTAAAACCAATACGTTCGATGCGTTAAGCACTTTGGCGTTTTTTACATTGCGTCGAGCCGAGTATTTCACAAAAGAACTCGAAAATTTTTTGCTAATGAGCAAAGAAGAAAACTACGAACCACGCAAAGTCATAGGTTCATGGGCAGGGGCGTTGGGTTTGGGGCAATTTATGCCAAAAAGTTTTCGTAAACTTGCCGTTGATTTCAACGGTGACGGTAAGCGCGATTTGTGGAACTCTGAAGACGCAATTGGCAGCGTCGCACATTATTTTAATAATGCAGGTTGGAAGTTTAATCAACTCGTAGCGACACCCATTAACGGCGATATTGATGCGTTATACATTATTCTTGGCACAGATAGCGGCAATGATTTTTGGGCAATTGGTGATAATTTTAATACCATCAAAAAGTACAACAGCAGTAATAAATACGCAATGGCAGTACATCAATTAGGGCAGGCAATTAAACAACGTTATTTGGCAATGAAATAGCGTTTTTGTTTAATTTCAAAGATTGTTAACAACCCTGCTGGAATTTAAAAAAATTCGTCATACCTAAAACAAAAAAGCTCTGCTGATGAAAATCGTCGCAGGGCTTAATTTTTCTAGCTTATAGCAATAATGGAGTAAAAAGTGGCTGGTCATAGTAAATGGGCAAATATCAGACATCGCAAAGCGGGTCAAGACGCACAGCGTGGCAAAATTTTCACCAAAATTTTGCGTGAAATTAACGTTGCGGTAAAAGGTAGCGGCGGCGATCCCGCAAGTAATCCCGCGTTACGCACGGCAATTGATAAAGCGTTAGGTGCAAATATGCGCCGCGATACGATTGATACCGCGATTAAAAAAGCGTCTGGAACGTTGGAAGGTGTGAATTATGAATCAATTCGTTATGAAGGTTACGGCGCAGGTGGCGTGGCAGTTATCGTCGATTGTTTAACCGATAACAAACAACGCACCGTCGGCGAAGTGCGTCATGCGTTCAGTAAATCGGGTGGAAATTTAGGTACAGACGGCTCTGTTGCCTATATGTTTAGCAAAATTGGTATTATCAGTTACAAGTCAGAAATTGACGAAGATGCGTTAATGGAAGCGGCGATTGAAGCGGGGGCTGATGACGTTGTCACAAATGATGACGGTTCAAAAGACGTGATGACAACGCTTGAAAATTATTTAAACGTCAAAGAAGCCTTAGTTGCGGCGGGATTTATTCCCGAAAGTTCTGAAATTACCATGCAAGCCAGCACCAAAGCAGAATTAGACAAAGAAAATGCTGAAAAAATGATGTTGTTAATTGAGCGTTTGGAAGATTTAGACGACGTGCAAAATGTCTATTCAAATGGCGATATTAGTGACGAAATCATGGCGACGATGGGGTGAAAATTCTCGGCATCGACCCTGGTTCTCGTTTAACGGGCTACGGCATTATTGAAACAGTCCCAAACGGCTACCGTTACATTGCAAGTGGCGCGTTAAAAATTCAAGCCGATGATTTTCCGCAAAAATTAAAACAAGTTTTCGACGGAATTTTACAACTCGTCAACGAATATCAGCCGAATCAAATGGCAATCGAACAAGTTTTTATGAGTAAAAATGCCGATTCGGCTTTAAAACTCGGACAAGCTCGCGGCGCGGCAATTTGTGCCGTTCAAACACACGATATTCCTGTTTTTGAATACGCGGCGCGGCAGGTCAAACAAGCGGTTGTAGGCAACGGTAGCGCGGATAAATTACAAGTTCAGCAAATGGTTAAACGTTTGTTAAACATTCAAGGTGATTTACAAATCGACGCAAGCGACGCGCTTGGAATTGCAATTTGTCACGCGCATTTCGCGCAAACTTCACAACGTTTCCAAACGGGAATTAAAAAATGATTGGATTTTTACGCGGAAAAATTGCACTGAAAGCTCCGCCGTTAATCGTTTTAGACGTAAATGGCGTAGGTTATGAAATCGAAGCTCCGATGACGGTTTTTTATAATTTGCCCGAAGTTGGCGCGGAAATCACTTTCCAAACGCATTTGGTTATTCGAGAAGATGCACACAGTTTGTTTGGTTTTGCGACTGAAACCGATAAAACAATGTTTAAAACGTTGATTAAAATTAGTGGTGTGGGTGCAAAATTGGCGTTGGTGATTTTATCTGGGCAAACTGCTGAACAATTTCAAACCTGCATTCAAAATAACGACATCACCGCGTTAGTTAAATTACCAGGGGTCGGCAAAAAAACCGCTGAACGGTTAGTTTTGGAATTGGGCGACAAATTACCAAAAATAGCCGATGCGCCACAAGTTGCCAGCGTTGGCAATGCACGAGCCGAAGCGATTAGTGCGTTGTGTTCACTGGGTTATAAACCACTCGATGCCAGTCGCATGGTTTCGGCGATTCAACCCGAAGGCAAAAATTGTGAGACGATTATTCGATTAGCGTTACAAAGTGCCGCGAAATGATTGAAAAAGACCGTTTAATTACCGCAAATGCTGGTCAAAATGAAGAAGGTCACGACCGCGCGATGCGTCCAAAACGTTTGGAGGATTACGTCGGACAAGAAGAATGTCGCACACAAATGGCAATTTTCATTGAAGCCACGATGGCGCGAAAAGAAGCTCTCGACCACACGTTAATTTTTGGTCCTCCAGGTTTGGGAAAAACCACGCTGGCGTTGATTATAGCTAACGAAATGGGTGTGAATTTGCGTCAAACCGCCGCGCCAGTTTTAGAAAAGGCAGGTGATTTAGCCGCGTTGCTGACAAATTTAGAAAGACACGACGTGCTTTTTATCGACGAAATTCACCGTTTAAGTCCCGCTGTGGAAGAAATTTTATATCCTGCAATGGAAGATTATCAGCTCGATTTGATGATTGGCGAAGGCGCATCGGCGCGGTCGATTAAAATTGATTTGCCACCGTTCACGCTAATTGGCGCGACGACTCGCGCGGGTTTGTTGACTTCGCCTTTGCGTGATAGATTCGGAATTGTGCAACGCTTGGTTTTTTACACGGTCGAAGAATTAACGCATATCGTCACCCGTTCGGCGCAGGTTTTAAAAATGAGCATCGAACAAAAAGGCGCAGTTGAAATCGCCAAACGTTCACGCGGCACGCCTCGAATCGCAAACCGATTATTGCGGCGTGTGCGTGATTTTGCTCAAGTCAAAAGCAACGGCATCATCACCGAACACGTTGCGGCAGAAGCCTTAACCATGTTAAAAGTGGACAGCAACGGCTTTGATAGTTTGGATAGAAAATTTTTATTAACCTTGATTGAAAATTTCTCGGGCGGACCTGTTGGTTTAGACACGATGGCGGCGGCAATCAGCGAAGAACGTGGCACGATTGAAGATGTTTTAGAACCGTATTTGTTGCAACAAGGTTTTATTATGCGAACACCTCGCGGACGAGTTGCCACGTCGGCAGCTTATTTGCATTTTGGTTTGACCGCCCCAAAAGTGGCAGCGGCAAACGTTGATTTATTTACATCCTGAAAAATTATTGAGACAAAAATATGAAAAAATATATCGCGCCATTCTTTTTCGTTGCAGCTATCGGCAACGCACAAGCCACAGAAATCACAAACACTAGCGCAACTGGAACGACGTTTAAATTTACGGCAACGTTAAATGCACCTTTGACGGCTGGTAATAAAGTCAAAATTGATTTTGGCAAAGGCGGTTTAAAAGCAATGACTTGTTCTGCCAAAACTTGCACGTTGTCATCGAATGTTTTGCCGACTGGAATTAGCACAGCAACTTATAAAATCGGCATTTACGATGCTAAAAACGTTTTACAAGGTTCAACATCTGATGGAACTTATGTAATCACGTCTGGCCTCTACCGCCCGGACAAAAAAACCATTTCAAAAAACAAAATACAAAAAGAT
>CAIRCR010000437.1 GCA_903877065.1 uncultured Pseudomonadota bacterium | reverse complement strand
TTTTGTCGTTTAAAACGACAATTGTTCATCCGGCGTTTACCTAAATCCAATCACGCAGCACTACTCCGGTTCATGTTTTGTCGTTTAAAACGACAATTGTTCATCCGGCGTTTATCAAATTAAGTCAACAAATACAACTACCTAAGCAAAGCAACCCCACAATTTCAGACGACTATAGGTGCAAAATCTCCACCGAAAGTAGAAAAGTACTCTATATAAAAAATCCGCAGCACTATTTTTTTAAAGCTGCTGACCAAATTTCTAATTAAATTCAATTAGTTGAACAAAACCAGCCCAACATGCTTAATCTGCCCTCGCCCAGCTGCTTTGATATTGCTGGCTGGGCTTGAATGCTTTAAACGGTGCTTAACGTTTGGATAAGATGGCTCGTTTAATAAAGAGTTACGCCTAAAGCTCCACATTATTTGAGTAACTTTTGAACTATAATAATAGGCATAACAAACAACTCTTTCTCAAAGTAAGATAATTCGTTATGCTCTACCCTTCTTCAAGAAGGTAAAAATAAACTGTACGTTCTGTCGAGAAGCTTCGGCAAACACGTTGCTGTACTGATAATTGCAATAAACAACTGTAATGACAATAAAAAACGACCTATCTGAAAATAGCATTTATACGCACTACATTTTGCCTGCGATATTGAAGGCAGGATGGAATTTGCAAACACAAATTCGAGAAGAAGTGTATTTTACAGATGGGCGAATTTACGTTAATGGTAACAAAACCAGTCGAGGTAAAAGAAAGTTCGCTGATGTCATCCTGTATTACAAGCCCAATATTCCTGTTGCTATTATCGAAATTAAAAAAAATTCGTTAGCGGTTGGGGCGGGTATACAGCAAGGATTGGATTACGCTGCCATTTTAGATATTCCAGTTGTCTTTAGCACTAATGGCGATGGATTTATTGAACATGACCGCTCTGGTTATTCCCCTACTGTTGAGCGTGAACTCAGTCTTGATAATTTTCCTACTGTTCAAGAAGTCTGGATGAAATATCAACATTACAAAAACATCAAAACACCTCAAGCCGCCTACATTGCGGAATTTAATTATTTTTACGATGTCTCAGGACGAACAGCACGCTATTATCAACAAATTGCCATTAATCGAAGTGTCGAGGCAATTGCAAATGGACAAGATCGTTTATTACTGGTCATGGCTACTGGCACAGGAAAGACATACACCGCTTTTCAAATCATGTATCGCTTATGGAAAAGTGGTACAAAGAAACGAATTCTTTTTCTGGCTGATAGAAATGCGTTAGTCGATCAAGCCAAACGCGGCGACTTTAAACATTTTAAAGATAAAATGACCGTTATTCGTCACAAGGAAATTGATAAGGCGTTTGAAATTTATCTTGCCCTCTACCAAGGCTTAACAAATTATGATGTCGATACGGACGCATATCGTGAATTTAGCCCTGATTTTTTCGATTTGATTATTGTCGATGAGTGTCATCGTGGTAGTGCGGCGGATGACAGCGCATGGCGTGAGATTTTGGATTATTTTAAATCAGCCTCACAACTTGGTTTGACCGCCACACCTAAAGAAACAACCGATGTATCGAATATCGATTATTTTGGTCAACCTTTGTACACCTATTCGCTCAAGCAAGGTATTGAAGACGGGTTTCTTGCACCTTATAAGGTGATTCGTTTTGCGTTAAATGTTGATATTGAGGGCTGGAGACCTGAAAAAGGAAAAACGGATAAACAAGGTGTATTGGTTGATGATCGCATCTATAACAGTAAAGATTATGACCGCCTTTTAGTGATTGATGAACGTACTCAATTGGTTGCCAAGCAGGTAATGACGTTTTTGCGGCAAACAAACGTTTATGACAAAACCATTATATTTTGTACAGATATCGAACATGCTACGCGCATGCGACAAGCTATTGTGAATGAAGCTCAAGATTTAGTGCTGGAAAATTACAAATATGTGATGAAAATTACTGGCGACGATATTGAGGGTAAACGCGAACTTGATAATTTTATTAATCCTGAAGAACGCTATCCGGTTATTGCCACAACATCTAAACTGATGACTACAGGGGTGGATGCTCAAACGTGTAAATTGATTGTGCTTGATGCCAATATTGGGTCAATGACCGAATTCAAACAAATTATTGGGCGTGGTACGCGTGTTAATGAAGCATTTGGTAAGCAATTTTTTACCATTATGGATTTTCGCAATGTAACTGATAAGTTTGCTAATAAAGAGTTTGACGGTGAACCCGTTATGATTAAAGTCATTGAGGGTGTTAATACTGACACCGAAACGAACTTTACCGATGAAAATACATCAATAAATCCGACTGAATCCCAGAGCAATACAAATGAAGACAGCATTACCGACAATGATGTCACAACAACAACGCCTGTTATTATTGGTGGTGGCGATATTGATGAAAAGACACAAGCGAAAATTTATGTCGCGGGCGTTGAAGTAAAACTGCTCAGTGAGCGTATTCAGTATTTAGATGACAATGGCAAATTGATAACGGGTAGCTTAACGGACTACACAAGAAGTGGTTTGCTTAAAGAATTTAGTACGCTGGATAATTTCTTAACACGCTGGAATTCTATAGATAAAAAGAAAGCCTTAATTGATGAAATAGAGCAACAAGGAATTATTTTAGAAGTTTTGCGTAATGACGTGAAAAAAGACCTCGATATCTTTGACTTGATTTGTCATATCGCGTGGGATAAACCCGCCCTTACACGCACAGAGCGTGCTAATAATGTCAAAAAACGTGATTATTTCACCAAGTACGGAGATCAAGCCCAAGAAGTGCTACAGGCTTTGCTTGATAAATATGCCGACGTAGGGATTGAGCATATCGAAAACATGAGCATACTTAGCGTTGATCCCTTTAGTGCTATTGGCACACCTATCGAAATCATTAAATTATTCGGCGGAAAAGAGAACTATATGGCAGCACTCAAACAATTAGAAACAGAAATTTATAGCATAGAGGCATAATGAAAAATATCGGTAACATCATCAAAACGCTTCAAAACATCATGCGCAAAGATGCGGGTGTCTCTGGCGATGCACAACGTATTGAACAACTTGGCTGGATGATTTCGCTCAAGATATTAGACGATAAAGATCAAGAGCTTGAATTGCTTGATGATAATTACCATTCACCCGTTCCTACTCCATTACAGTGGCGCACATGGGCAGCTGACAGCGAAGGTTTAACTGGTGATGCGTTGCGTGATTTTATTGATAAAGAGTTATTCCCAACGCTAAAGAATATGGATATTAGTAGTGGAAATAAACGCGCTATTATCGTCAAAGAGATTTTTGAAGGCACAAACAATTACATGAAAAACGGCACGACGATTCGTCAAGTGCTAAACAAACTCAACGAAATCGATTTTAACAATTCACAAGATCGTCACCTATTTGGCGATATTTACGAAAGTATTTTGCGTGATTTGCAAAGCGCTGGGAATTACGGTGAGTTCTACACGCCTCGTGCTATTACAGAAATTATGACCGAAATTCTGAATCCCCGTTTGGGCGAAACAGTACTTGATCCTGCGTGTGGTACGGGTGGCTTTTTAACTTGTGCGGTGGAGCATATTCGCAAAGAGGTTAAAACCGCTGACGATTGGCAATTACTCGCCAAAAACATACGCGGCTCGGAATTAAAACCCCTACCTTTCATGCTTGCAGTGACTAACTTAATTTTGCATGATATTGAAGTACCCGAAATTAACTACAATGACAGTTTAAATCGTGAATATACATCAATTAGCGAAGCCGATAGAGTTAATGTCATTT
The DNA here is from genome assembly GCA_903877065.1 of uncultured Pseudomonadota bacterium. Classification (GTDB taxonomy): domain Bacteria; phylum Pseudomonadota; class Gammaproteobacteria; order Methylococcales; family Methylomonadaceae; genus UBA10906. The sequence continues at coordinate 3,104 of CAIRCR010000437.1, read as the reverse complement.
TAGCCAATCCGCCTTTTGGTGCCTCAGTATCCGATGGTGTAGAAACGAATTACCCTCAAAGTTACCGCACAACTGAAAGTGCTGATTTATTTTTATTATTGATGATTCGCCTGCTCAAACGTGATGGGCGCGCCGCGATTGTGTTGCCTGATGGTTCGTTAACTGGAGATGGTGTTAAAGCACGTATTCGTAAACATTGGCTGGAAGAATGTAATCTACACACCATTGTGCGATTGCCGAATTCAGTGTTTCAACCTTATGCGAGCGTGGCAACCAATCTATTATTTTTCACCAAAGGCACGCCCACTAAAGAAATTTGGTATTGGCAACATCATTTGCCCGAAGGAACAAAATCTTATAACAAAACTAAACCCATTCATAAGTCAGAATTTGACAATTTAAAAGCGTGGTGGGATAACCGCGTTGAGCATGAACAAGCGTGGAAAGTATCTATCGAAGACCTTGAAGCGAGCAATTACAACTTAGATATTAAAAATCCCCATAGCCCAGAAGTTGAAGCAAGTTATTCCAGTGCTGAATTGTTAGCCATGCTACACGATTCATTTCAAAAAAGTGACGTGTTGTTAAGCCAATTAAAACAGGAGTTAGGACAATGAATTTATCGCCTCAAGAAGTCACTCAAACATTTTTTAGTTTGCCAGAACAAGAACAACAAGCCGTTTTTGATTTCATGGAATTTTTAAAAAATAAATCAGCCAAAATACAAGCCCGACGTTTATTGTCTACAGAGGAAGAAACCCAAACCGAAGGCGAGCGAGTTTTAGCGATTTTAGAAGCGGCGGAGCTTTTAGGAAGTATGCAAGACAGTGATGGTAAATTATCGGTGGATTATAAAGAGCATCTATGGAGCAATAAATGATTATTGCCGACACCGGCTTTTGGTTAGCGTTATTAGATAAAAAAGATAATTATCATGAAGCGGTTAATGCTTTTGCGCCAAAAATTAACGAGCCACTCATTACCACATTACCTGTTATGACAGAAGTTTGTTACTTTCTGCAAAACCGTTGCAACCCACTCAAAGCTGTTGCGTTTTTAAATGCACAGCAACAGGCGAATATGTTTCAATTATTTGAAATTAAAGACGCACATTTGCAACGCATGGCTACGCTTATGACTCAATACGTCGATTTACCAATGGATTTAGCCGATGCTTCATTGGTTTTATTAGCGGAAGAATTGGGACACGGACGCATTGTATCGACGGATCAGCGCGATTTCTATACTTACCGATGGAAAAATCACCAGCCTTTTACTAACTTGTTGGAGGTAGTGTTATGAGCGAATGGCTACCAATTTCTAAACTATTTAATTTTGAAAAAGGCACGTTGCAAAGTTCAAAATGTACTGCCGGTAATTTCACTTTTATCACTGCATCTGCTGACTGGAAAACTCACAATGCTTACTCGCACGAGACCGAAGCATTGGTTTTCGCAATGGCGGCTTCTGGTTCTTTGGGCAGAACGCATTACGTTAATGATAAATTTATAGCCAGCGATTTATGTTTTATTCTCACACCGAAAACAGATAAAAAAATCGACTTAGCTTTTTATTTTCGCGTGTTCAATTTTATCCGCGAAGATATTGTTAAAAAAACCGCGACAGGCACATCAAAGTTAGCCATAAATCAAAGCAATTTTGGAAATTACAAACTTCCGTATTTTGATTTTGAGCATCAGGTGCTTTTTAGAGAAAAAATCGACAAAATTTCAGCCATTAAAAACGGGCTTTCAAATGGATTTTCAAACCAACAAACCTACCTAACCCAACTCCGCGAAGCCATTCTGCAAGAAGCGATTGAAGGCGAACTCACGGCAGATTGGCGCGTTAAAAATCCTGTTCAAAAAGGCAATCCCGACCATGATGCACAGGCATTGCTGGAAACGATTAAAACCGAAAAACAAAAATTGATTACTGAAGGAAAAATCAAAAAGGAAAAACCGCTTGCACCGATTAACCCTGATGATGTGCCGTTTGCTTTGCCTAATGGGTGGGTGTGGGTGAAAACAAATGATATTTGTGACTTCATTACGAAAGGAACTACACCAGCGCAACATGAAATCACAGCAGATGGAGAAATTCCGTTTCTCAAGGTTTATAACATCGTAAATCAAAAAATTAATTTTTCGCGCTCGCAATTTATCAATAGTTCGGTGCATGAAAAGTTTAGTCGCTCTAAAGTATTTGCGGGCGATGTACTCATGAATATCGTCGGGCCACCACTTGGAAAAATAGCTTTAGTTCCTAATGACTATCCAGAATGGAATATAAATCAAGCGATAGCCAAATTCAGACCATTGCAAAAATCAATCAATAAATTTCTTTATCTTTATTTGCTGACTGGTATTTCAATCAAAGAAATTCCTACTCTTGGTGTAGTTGGACAAGACAACATTTCATTAGAGCAATGTAGAAATATGCTTTTTCCGCTCCCACCACTAGCCGAACAAAATACCATCGTTGAACGGGTTGACCGTTTGCTTGAATCTGTTAATGCACTTGAACTGCAAGTGACAGAGCGCAAAAAATATGCACAGCTGTTGCTTCAGGCTGTATTGACTGAGGCGTTTGAGGAATGATGTAGTATCATAGATATTTAGAATCTATCTAACAGAAAATTTTTTTACTTTTTTAAAAGGAAAACATGCAATACATTTCCCCTTATTCTATTCGCGTTCGTGAAAAAGGAAATAAAACTCCGTTAATTTTGCAACAGATTAACGTATTGGGTTTGTTGGATAATTTTATTCATGAAACACAATGTAATAATATTAATCGTACAGATGATCTTAAACGTGCCTATATTTTTGAAGATGTAACTTGGGATAAAATAAATGGGAACTTATACGGCTGGTTTAAAACTGGACACTATGGTGTTGAGAGTGATATTCACGACATTAATACGGGAGATATAGATTACAAAAAAGGAACAAATAAATCTGATTTATCAAAGCATTACTTGCAATCCTTCCAATGGCTCTCCTTGAAAGGCAATGGTCTCCTGCGAAGCGTAATGCTGAAACAACAAATCAAGCAACGGTACTTCATTCAAAAATGCATTTCCTTCCATGTGCATTTCAATG
>CAIRCR010000436.1 GCA_903877065.1 uncultured Pseudomonadota bacterium | reverse complement strand
TTTGCCACGACGCAGGAGAAAATTGATTTTATTGGAAATGTGTTGATGACGTTAATGCGTCGGTGATACGCGCTTTTGTTGAATCAGCAGCTAAAGGTTTTCCAACACGCTTTAATTGTGAAAATTCGGCCGCTGATAATTTATAGGTATCTGCATCAGATGCGATACCGGCTTCAATTAGCGCATTTTCTTCATCCGTTGGCATTTCAACAACTCGTCCCAATTTAGTCGTTAGCAATTTATTCTGTGTACCTTGGCATGACTTTAAAATCTATTATTGAATTTCACGAGAATATTTGACGATTCAGTATTAAATCAAATCGTTTTTAATCGAAGAAATAATATTCTGTGCATTTTGAGCAGAATTGAAAATATGAAGTATCTCAACGTCATTGTTAACACGATAAAAACTGACATACTTTCTGTACGGTAGACTTCTAATCATTTTTTCAATTTGTCACCATTTATGAATTTAAAGGTTTTCGTTCCTTTAAATCTGACCGCTTTATCGTTAACGATTTTAGGGGTAAATTTCATTTCCATGACAATTTCTTTTATTTCTGCTAGGAAATCCTCATCAAATACATTATCAGGTTCTGTATTTTTGATATTTGCGTCGATAACTTCACCATTTTCGTTAATCGACAATATGAAAGTGACCGCGCCCTCATTAATATTGATGCTTTCTGCTTTTATTGGATTAGCAATAATTAGAAATAGAAAAATTAACGCAAACTTTATATTCATTTTTTTATCCTTATTCCGTACAGAAATAACGAAAATATCGCTAACGCACCAACCGAACAAAAAAATCATAGTCCTTATAGTAGGTGAAAGAATAGCCACCGTCGAAGAAGACCACCAACGCATAGCTACTAACTTTAACACTGGGCGACGAAGACCAATACCAGTTGTTAGTGTTAGGAAAATAGTTAGCATCAATGTAGAGATTATAATTAATTGGCTGATTAATCGTGCTTGTTGTAGTCAACAATCCTTTTAATTCATCAATCGTTGGCATCCTCCAATCCTTTTTGCCGCACAAACCTTTAGCATTAACGGCATTGGTGAAAGCATCAGTATTGCAATTATCTTTGGTTGAACATTTTGATACTCCACTAGTTGTATCGGTATAACCCGCATTGCCGCCATTATCGCCACTTGGTTTGTACCATGAATAATGCCAATCTTTATCACGTAATCCTCCATCGTCCGTTTTTACTTCCCAGACCAAACCGGTTTTATTATCTTCCGTACAAGCCCAATCGTTCTCTCCACTCCCTAGTGTTGCAGTATCAGGCAATACAGCACCAGAATTTGATATTTTGGTATATCCAGTGGTTGAAATTGGTATTGTATTAATTTCTGCTGTAGATACAATTACATAACTACCATTCGTAGTTGCGCCTTGCAAAACACCTTTAGCATCGTATATACCTACTTTATAAATTGACGTATCAACTTTAGGTAGAGCATTGGAAGACAATGTACAGGTTGTTCCTGAACAAGTCATCGCAACTAAGCCTTTGCCATTGTTCAAATCAATTTTAACTTTATAGCCTGTTGGTAGTTTTTCACTTAAAGTTTCCGTAAATTTAAATGTTGTTCCTGCTGAAACTGATTTCGTA
>CAIRCR010000435.1 GCA_903877065.1 uncultured Pseudomonadota bacterium | reverse complement strand
TCGAATTTGGACAAATGTTGTTGGGAAAATGGGGCAATCCTAAAAGACTAAAAGAATGGTTAAAATCACTACAAGATTAAAGATGATTTTTACAGTAATGCTCTAAATTTGTCGCTTAACCTCATTTATTTTTAAAAATAAAAACATCACTAACGGATACCGTTTAACCTACCAACCTTTAGTGTTATTAGCAGCATTAACTGTTTTTATCTTGATTATGCGACACAAAATATCTTAACGGTGTTTGCTCCGAATTCCGTGTCGCCCTCAGACTATTTTACAAAATTTGTGTCCTGATTAGTGTAGTTGGATCAGTTTTTCAAACTCCGCTAATCCAGCCAATTCTTCTTCGCTAATTGCCATTGCATTGACACCCGTAAATTCACCTGCCGCTATCAATTGAGCCTCTAACTCTAAAATCTTTTGACGAGCCGCTATTTCCTTTTCGGACATAGGTGCTACTGGAACATCGGCAACTTCTTTAGGTTGTTTAGCGTTATTCTCACGTTCAGCTTTTTTCTGAGTAATTTCTTGTTCTTTACGCAAGTTTTCTTGTTCTTCAGCCTTTTCAACTAACTCAGACAAAGTAGTTGATTTAGAACCTGATCGTGAAGCCTTCTCTATTAGCCCTAGAGCCTCGAATTCAGATTGTGTAACCGTTCCTTCGCCTTTGATAAAAATATGACCGTCAGCGGCTATTTTAGCCTTTATTTCATCAGTGTGTTTGGCAAAGGCTTGCTTAATCTTTTCAGCACGGCGACTTTGTTTTTCAAAGTCATTGCTGGAAATGGATACATTTTCATATGCAGTGGTATCTAAATCGTCAGAAAGGGATTTACTCACTAAGCCATTCAAATAACGCAGTGGATATTTAACATCCCCTTTTTCTAGTGCAGCTTTGAATATGTTTAGAATGATGTGTTGTGTTGCTTCAGGAACTTTGGCTAAAGCATTTTTGGCGAGTTGTTTGTCTTTATCATTATCATTGAACTGAAAAATATCAATGTTGATTCCTCCAATCGTTTCTGATTTTTTAGGTTCGCGTTTTGATAACGCTAGTGGCTCAGACTCTACTTTAGGGAATTTTTTATCTGGCGTTCGAGTGTAAATGAAACGTAAGGCTACGATGTTTCTACCTTTTTTTATCTGCTCGTAAGTGACTTTGATGTCAGAAGTAGCACTTATTTCCCTAACTGCAACGTCAATCACGTTATTTTTAAAATCAACCATACGTTCATATTTATCAAGTAATTGAAATCTTTCTCTTAGCCATTCAATAGAAACAACATACTCTGTTCCACTCCAGCAACATAACCATTCATAAAGCCTATAACTGTAAGCCGACTGCCAGGGATCTTTTCTTGACTGAGAATTCAACACCTTCTCGAAATGGAATGGCTGAAACCTTAGCCACCCTGTAAATATACAAAATCTACTCCTCTCCAGCCCTTTCATCCGAGAGCTGCCCGCTTCGATGAATCGATTAGGTCATCTGCGTCACCTCTCTTTAAAAAACATGCCC
>CAIRCR010000434.1 GCA_903877065.1 uncultured Pseudomonadota bacterium | reverse complement strand
GACAATATACGGCCCAAATCTTCCAATACTCACTTTCATTTCTTTTTCCTCATAAATACCCAATACACGAGGAAGTTTAAACAGCTCCAAGGCTAATTCAAGCGTTATCGTTTCAATGGATTGACCAGTTCGCAAGGATGCAAATTGTTTTTTCTCATCCTCTTCGTCACCAATTTGAGCTAGTGGTCCATAACGACCAACTCGAACAGCGACCGTTTTTCCGCTTACAGGGTCTTTTCCTAAGATTCGCTCTCCTGTAACTCTATCAGCGGTTTCAGAAGTATTTTCAACAGTTTTATGAAAAGGGACATAGAACTCATCAATCATCTTTCTCCACTCTAGATTTCCTTCCGCAATTTCATCAAATTCTTTTTCTACCAAAGCGGTAAAATTGTAATCCATAATTTGATCGAAGTGCTTATACAAAAAGTCGGTTACAACATTTCCGATATCGCTTGGAAATAACTTCGATTTTTCGGCACCGGTATTTTCGGTTTTTGTTTCTATTGTAATCTGGTTGTCTTTCAGTTTTAGAAACTGAAATTTACGCACTCTGCCCTCGCGATCTTCTTTTACCACATAGCCCCTACGTTGCACTGTACTAATAGTTGGTGCATAGGTACTTGGTCGGCCTATACCTAGCTCTTCTAGTTTTTTCACTAAGCTAGCCTCAGTGTAGCGCGCTCCCGGACGAGAGAAACGTTGCATGGCATCCATTTCATTTAAGGACAGTATTTCTCCTACACTTAATGGAGGAAGCATTCCCGCCTGATCTTCGTCGGGGTTTTCTTCGTCACTGCCTTCTAAATAAACTTTCAAAAAGCCTTCAAATTTCAATACTTCGCCAGTAGCCACAAGTTTTTCTGTGGTGGTACTTATGCCTAATGTAACAATCGTTTTCTCCAATTGAGCATCCGCCATCTGGCTTGCTACTGTGCGTTTCCATATTAAGTCGTATAAGCGTTTTTCTCCGTTATCACCATTAATACTGGTATTTTCAAAATAGGTAGGGCGAATGGCTTCGTGCGCCTCTTGAGCTGAAGCAGATTTATTTGCAAATTTTCGTAGTTGATAAAAAGAGGGTCCGTAGCTTTTTTCTATCTCCACCTTCGCAGCCAACAAGGCGGTCTCGCTTAGGTTTACCGAGTCGGTACGCATGTATGTGATATGCCCAGCTTCATATAGCTTTTGAGCAATGATCATGGTTTGCGATACCCCGTAGCCCAATTTACGACTTGCTTCTTGTTGCAAAGTTGAAGTGGTAAAAGGTGCCGAAGGTGACTTTTTTGCAGGCTTATTTTCTATATTTTCAATCGTGTACGTTGCATTAACACAACGTTTTAAGAAATCTTCTGCGTTTTTTTCGGTGTCGATATTCTTTACCAACTCCGCTTTTAGAATTTTCTTTTTGCCATTGTCATCAATGTCGAATAGCGCAGAAATTTTATACGAAGAAACGGCATTAAAGTCGTTGATTTCGCGCTCTCTCTCAACAATTAAACGCACGGCAACACTTTGTACTCGACCGGCACTCAGGTTTCCTTTAACTTTTTTCCATAAAATAGGACTTAGTTCAAAACCAACTAAGCGGTCGAGCACACGACGTGCTTGTTGAGCATCTACAAGGTCTTTGTTGATGATTCTCGGATTTGCTATCGCTTTTTTAATAGCTTCTTTCGTGATTTCGTGAAAAACGATGCGTTTTGTGGTTAAAATATCGAGGTTTAGCTCTTCTGCCAAATGCAAACTTATGGCCTCTCCCTCTCGATCTTAATCGGAAGCAAGCCATACATGTTCTGCTTGTTTGGCCATTTTTTTTAGTTCTGCAACCACGGCTTTCTTGTCGTCGGGGACAATATAAATGGGTTGATAACCATGTTTTATATCAATGGCTGAATCCCCTTTAGGTAAGTCGCGGATGTGTCCGTAGCTTGACTTTACAGTAAAATCCGATCCCAGAAATTTCTCTATGGTTTTCGCTTTTGCCGGGCTCTCAACTATCACCAGATTTTTAATCAAATCACCTTTTGCCATCTATGTTATTTTAATAGGTTCACTTTTAATATTGGATTGCAAAGAAAGGAAAATTTTGAAATTCCAAGTCCTTCTATATTTTTATGTGGTATATAT
>CAIRCR010000433.1 GCA_903877065.1 uncultured Pseudomonadota bacterium | reverse complement strand
GAACAAGATATTTTATAAGAAATAGGAGTATGTATGTACATAAGCTAGGAATGTTAACCACGTAACTGCTAACACTACCAGCAACTACAACAAAATATCATGTCTGATAAGCTCAACTAAAAGGCTCATCAAAACAAGGGAACAAGCTCATGCCTCTGTCTTCGAATACATTGAAGTTTTTTATAACCGTAAACGTCGGCATTCCGCTAGGGTATGATGTTGCCTGCCAACTTCGAGAATTTTCGAAAAGTGGCTTAACTTTTTTGTCCTGATTAGTGCTTACAGATCAATAGTTATTTTTACTTGCTTGGCAATAATTGCGGTAAAGTAGAGCTAAATTTTCGCATTGTGAAGATTTGAAGGGCAAAATTATCTATCACATTTTTTTATCAACATGAAGATTTTTCTATAATCGGAACTAGATCAATGAATAATCGAGCTAACCTAATTCACCAGCGACTAGAACGGTTACGGGTAACCAATGAAACAGAACTGGCTATGACTGGATTAAAAATATCAACCCTGAATACAACTGAACTTTTGGAAGAATTACAGGTTCATCAAATAGAGCTAGAAATACAAAACGAAGAATTACGACAAGCCTCAATTGCTTTGACGGAATCACACGACCGATATGTTGATTTATATGAATTTGCGCCAGTCGGTTATCTCTCTCTCACTGTTGAAGGTTTGATTACCGAAGTCAATTTCACCGCTACTGTACTGCTTGGCGTAGCACGTGCAAAACTCATCAATCGTCGCTTTGCACGTTACATTTATTCTGAAGATAATGATTGTTGGCATCAACATTTTATCCAGCTCACCACACAACATGAGCGTAAACAAAATTGTGAAATTCGCTTCTCTCGCCCAGACGGAACTCTTTTTTACGCACTTCTTGATATGATTTACATTGATACGGGAAATATGCCTTCCCTGCGTGTAACGCTTACCGACATTACCGTTCTAAAAAAAACCGAACTCGCATTATCTGAGGCACGTAATGAAGCCGACAAGGCTAACGCCTCTAAATCAGAATTTTTAGCAAATATAAATCACAAAATTCGCACACCGCTCAATTCCATCATTGGCATTAGTTACCTTTTTCAAGGCACTAAACTCACGCCAAAACAGCAAGAATACCTCACAAAAATTAACTACGCGGCGAATACATTGTGCAATGCCGTTGAATTGATTTCGGATTTTTCCAAAATTGAATCCAATGCGTTAATTCTCAAAACGGAGCCTTTTGCACTTGATGAATTATTGAGCAACATTCATGGTCTTTTTGACATAGCGATGATTGAAAAAAGAATTAAATTTATCTTTTCTATCGCAAATGATATTCCACAATATCTGATCGGTGACTTTACGCGCTTGACACAAATTCTTACGGATTTGATAAGCAACGCCATAAAATTCACAGAATCTGGAGAAATCACCATTACGATAAGACCTGAAATTGTCACGTCAAAAAGCACTTGTTTATTTTTTTCGGTACGCGATACGGGCGCTGGGATAAATCATTTTCAATTGAGCCAATTATCTAAATTTTTTGATCAAATTGGTGGCTCAATTACTCGTGAATACGACGTGAATGGTTTAGGGCTTGCGATGAGCAAACGCCTAATTGAGTTAATGGGCGGGCATCTTTGTGTTGAAAGTGTGTTGAATAAAGGAAGTTTATTTACATTTACTATCAATTTAGGAATTGCTGACGATGTAATTGAAAGCGAACTTTTTGACGAAACCACCACGAATTTAGTCGGTCGGCGGGTTTTGTTAGTAGATGATGATGAACTCTCTCGTACAATTACCGTCGAATTATTGATGACTTTAGGAATACTTGTCGAAACTGCCTCGAATGGAGAAGAAGGCGTTGAACGTGTTAAAGCAGAACCTTTCGATTTAGTGTTGATGGATATTCAAATGCCAACGATGGATGGTTTAACCGCCACTCAAAAAATTCGTACAGAATCACGCTTTGCTGATTTAACGATTATCGCAATGACGGCTAGTGCGTCGTGCGATGCAGAAGAAAAAAGTCTAGCTTGTGGTGTAAATGGCTACCTTACAAAACCGATTTATCCTAAAAAATTAGTAGAAATACTAAATTTATGGCTTCCACCTGTGGATACAAATCACAACAAATGAAAAATTTAATCGTCTTCTTTTAGGCTATTTTGTTCTCGTTATGGCACAAAATAGCCTTACGATTTTTAGGCTCTTGGCAACGTTACGCCAGTTTGCCCTTGATATTTACCGCCGCGATCGGCATAAGACGTTTCACATTCTTCGTCGCCACCAAAAAATAGCATTTGTGCCACACCTTCGTTAGCATAAATTTTTGCTGGTAACGTCGTTGTGTTTGAAAATTCAAGCGTAACGTGTCCACTCCATTGTGGCTCTAAAGGCGTAACATTTACGATTATTCCACAACGTGCATAGGTTGATTTTCCTAAACAAATAGTCAAAACATCGCGTGGAATGTTGAAGTATTCAACCGTTCGTGCCAATGCAAATGAGTTCGGTGGAATAATGCAAACATTTGATTGCACATCGACAAAACTATTTGGATCAAAGTTTTTCGGATCGACAATGACTGAATTGATATTTGTAAAAATTTTAAATTCATCCGCGCAACGCACGTCATAACCGTAACTTGACGTACCGTAAGAAATAACACGCCCGTTTTCATTTTCACGAACTTGATTGTATTCAAACGGGCTAATCATGCCGTGTTGCTCCGCCATGCGGCGTATCCATTTATCTGATTTAATGCTCATAGCGGAATATTTAAATTTTTGAGACGAAAGTTAATTAACAACACGATGACCGCGATTTCTCATGCAATTAGAATAAGCACGTTTGTATTCTTCTTCAGCAGAAAATCCTTGTTTTGTCGCACCGCCAAAACCACCTGCTGCTGCGCCCATTGCTGCTCCTGTCCCTGGGTTTCCCGTAAATGCACCAATTGCCGCACCCGCTGCGCCACCAAGCAAACCACCAACACCCGCACCAATTGCAGTTTCTTTTGCAGTTCCGCCTGAAGCCTGCCCCGCTAATTGTTGGCAATCGCCCATATCTTGATTGATATTTCGTGCATTCGGGTCGTTATAAGCATCAACGGTTGGAGTCCAACCGCCTGCGCTGTAACATCCGCAAAGTGAAAGAGTACCGATTAAAAGTAAGCCAATTTTGTATTTTGAGCGCATAAAATCACCTAAAGAGAACACATAAAATGTGTAACAATAATAATAGATTAGCAAAGAATGTGGAAGATAACGACGGGGCTTGCTGAGTAATTGTCAGATTAACATATACGTTAATCTGACACTGTTCTGAGTGTGAAACTATTTAATCTTAGCTTCTTTGTAAATAACGTGTTTGCGAGCCATAGGATCAAATTTTTTGATTTCCATTTTACCTGGCATCGTTTTTTTATTTTTTGTTGTGGTGTAAAAATGACCTGTACCTTCGGTCGAAATCAATTTAATTTTGTCGCGCATGATTTTTTCCTCGTAGAATTAAACTTTTTGACCAGCTTTACGCAAATCAGCTAAAACAGCATCAATGCCATTTTTGTCGATAATTCGCATTGCTTTTGTTGAAACACGCAAACGAACCCAACGATTTTCACTTTCTACCCAAAAACGGTGATGTTGTAGATTAGGCAAAAAGCGTCTTCTGGTTTTATTATTAGCGTGTGAAACATTATTTCCTGTCATGGGACTTTTACCCGTAACTTGACATACTCTTGACATGAATACCTCTATTTAAGTGTGATTTAAAAATTAAAGTTCGGCATTATAGTCGATGACGTACCATCATTAAATTGTTTTTTCAAGAATATGAATGTAACACACGGCTTTTGTTTGATATTTTTATCTTTAAAATCGCTATAATCATCACCACTTTAAATTTTAAAATTAACACTCATGTCTATCAAAATCGGCATGGTCATGGATGCCATTGACCAAATTAACATTAAAAAAGACACCAGTTTCGCCATGTTACTCGAAGCGCAATCGCGCGGCTGGGAATTGCATTATATGGAATTGGGGGATTTATTTCTTCGCAACGGACGCGCTTATGCACGCACTCGAACGTTAAAAGTACAGAGAAATCCACAACAATGGTTTGAATTTATCGATGAACAAACCATTCTTTTGGAGGAATTAGACGTGATTTTAATGCGTAAAGATCCGCCATTTGATAGTGAATTTCTTTACGCAACGTATATTTTGGAACAAGCAGAAAGTGCTGGCGTTTATGTAGTGAATAAACCGCAGTCGTTGCGCGAGGCGAATGAAAAATTATTTACAGCATGGTTTTCACAATGCTGTGCGGAAACTCTGGTTTCGCGCAATTCTCAGCAAATTCGTGAGTTTTTACACGAGCAACACGACATTATTCTCAAGCCACTTGACGGCATGGGCGGTACAGCGATTTTTCGATTACGCTTGAACGACCCCAATATCAGCGTAATTTTAGAAATGATGACCAATTACAACCAACGTTTCATTATGGCGCAATGTTATTTGCCTGCAATTAAAGATGGCGATAAGCGCATTTTAGTCGTGAATGGCGAAGCAATTCCGTATGCGTTAGCGCGAATCCCACAACCAGGTGAAACTCGCGGTAATTTAGCCGCAGGTGGACGCGCTGAAGGTCGTCCTTTAACCGACCACGATCGCTGGATTGTCAGCCAAGTCGCGCCAACGTTAAAAGCGAAAGGTTTAATTTTTGTCGGTTTAGATGTCATTGGTGAAACGCTCACAGAAATTAACGTGACCAGTCCAACCTGCGTGCAAGAATTAGACGCGCAATTTGGTTTAAATATAGCTGGTGTTTTGATGGATCACATTGCGGAAATTGTTGAATAAATGGCAGTGTTTTGGGCGTTTACGATTGCGGTAGCCGTGCATTTATGTTTGATTGCTTATTTTTCGTTAACGCCCGTGTCACCATCAATAAAAAAAGACAAAACAGTTATTAACGTAACATTTGAAAAGCGTATTGCACAAAAATCGCTGATAAATCAATTAGGCGACAGTGAAAATCAAACAACTCCCGTTGCAGAAATATCGCCTATAAAACAAGAAATTGAAAAAAAAATTATTGAACCGAAATTAAAAACAACACCGAAAGTCTTAAACGTACCCAAAGCAAAAGAAAAAGAAAAAATAATCGAAACAAAAGTAAAAGTCACTCAAACAAAACAGAAAGCTTAAAACATTAAAAAAGTTGAACACATTGAAAAAACTAAACAACCTGACCTCCAGAAAATAACACTTGATTTAAGTCTGCCACAAACGGCAAATTTAGCTAATAATGCCAGTTTAAATGATACAAATGATTCTAAAATTAAAAATGTAGATGATTTTGACGGTTCACAAAAAGATCTTGCCGCACAGTATCGAAAACGATTTGAAGAACAAATTACAAAAAAATTTACTGAAATGGATTCCGAAAAAGACGTAAATGGTTGGGTAAATTTTGAAGTTGAAATTAGCATTGATGGTTCTATTTCTAATCTTAAAATTACGAATCCAATGGCAAACATTAAAATTTCAAAATACTTAGATCCAGAATTAAAAAAATTTGCTGAAAAGGTAATTCGAGCCAGTGCGCCGTTTGAACCTTTGCCATTTGAATTAGGCGTTACGGCATTACGCATTTCTCGAAACTACAATGTAATCACTAAAAAAGATGACCGCACACAAGAATAATTAATAAAAAAATTTTACGAAGGAATAACCACAACACATGACAGAGAAATCAAATTATTTAGACAATCAATTCATTGTCGCAATGCCAACATTGGCGGACGCTAATTTTTCGCACGCGGCAATTTATCTTTGTCAACACAACGCGGATGGTGCGTTAGGCATTGTGATTAACCGTCAATCTGATATGAAATTAAAAGAAATTTTCATGCAAATGGATATTCCGATTGCATCACTAACGGCAGCTAACGCGCCTGTTTACGTTGGCGGTCCTGTACAGCAAGAACGTGGGTTTGTGCTGCACACAACGGGTGGAAAATGGGCGATTACAATGCCAATTTCTGACACGATGTCATTGACTACGTCACGCGATATTATCGAAGCGATTGCAAAAGGCGAAGGTCCTGAACGTTATTTTGTCGCACTTGGTTACGCGGGTTGGGGCAAGGGACAATTAGAACAAGAAATGCTCGCAAATTCTTGGCTCAACACACCGTTTGGCGCACCTATTTTATTTGATACACCGATTGATTTGCGCTGGCGAATGGCGGCAAGCCAAATTGGTATCAACATCAATCATCTCACCGTTGGCGCAGGTCATGCGTGATCCGCTGGCACGACAGTCAACTGACACTTTTTTAGGCTTTGATTTTGGCATAAAAAAAATTGGTGTGGCTGTCGGACAATTAACCACAGCAACAGCAAATTCGTTGCAAACGCTACGTTCGACAAATCAAAATCCAAATTGGCAAGCCATTGAAAAATTGGTCGTGGATTGGCAGCCCGCAGGTTTTGTGGTGGGAATTTCGCGCCAATTCGATGGCACAGACAATCCTGTTACGCCGCGAATGCTAAAATTTTGTCGTCAATTGAACGGACGATTTAATTTACCCGTTCATCAACAAGATGAAATGCTTTCGACATTTGAAGCAAAACAATTGTTGTTTGATGAAGTTCACGTTAATGCGACCAAATTGTGGGCGGTTCAAGACGAACTTGCCGCGCAATTGATTTTACAATCGTGGTTGAATCAGCAAGAAAAAACGATTTGAAATCACATGAAAGTTAAAACGCCGTTGAATTCAGAAGATTCTGATTTATTCCGTCAAACCATAGGAAAAGTACAACTCGTTAAACAAGATAAAGTTGCGTTACACGAACAACGTCAAAGTAAACCAAAACCTTATCCAAAACCGTTAGCGGTGAATTTTGATACGTCTTTAAGTTCAAGGCGTATGGAAGATTTAGAAACGGTTGGCTTGCATGATTCGATGAATTTTTTGTCAGCAGGTTTGCAAAATAACGTGTTGAAAAAATTGCGACGTGGTTATTTTGGGATTGACGCAGAAATTGATTTGCACGGTTTGAACAGTTCAGATGCAAAACGGCAATTGCTTCATTTTTTGCACAATGGTGTTGAAGAAGGTTGTCGTTGCGTTCACATCGTTCATGGCAAAGGTTATCGTTCATTGGATAATTTACCCGTCATCAAAAACGAATTAAATCGTTGGTTGCGTCAACATAAAGACGTTCAGGCGTTTTGCTCCGCAAATCCAAAAGACGGTGGCACAGGCGCGTTATTTGTGTTATTGCGATTGTCGGACAAATTTAGTTTTGGTGACGAAAACGAGCTTTACGAATAACGCGAAAAACTTTCCCTCCAAACGAGCAAAATCTATACATATCAAAAAAACGTGCATAGAAAAACGCTGTTTTCTATAAATGTCATCATTAACTATAGTTACCGTTTTTACGAAATGAGTTTTTAACGTAAAAAATTATTCTTTGACAGCTTCAACCGCAATATTTTAACGTGACATCACCAACACTGCCATTATGACTTGAATTTTCCAATGATTAGTTATCTTTGATTACAACTTTACGCGATGTTCGACTTTTTAGGTCAAAACCAAGTCATCAAAATGCAAAATAGGATGTCCCAAAATACGATTGAGAAACGTTCCTACCTACATTGAGCGGCAATGCCATTAAGTCAAAAACCTCCAGCATAGCTGGAGGCTTGAAAAACATGAACCGCTCAAAGCGGGTTAAAAATG
>CAIRCR010000432.1 GCA_903877065.1 uncultured Pseudomonadota bacterium | reverse complement strand
TCAAATCACAAGTAAATGTGACGATGTTCGTATCAATTGATAGTGAAATCCCCCCACAAGGCGTGTTAAGTTGGTTGAAAAATACCATGTAGTCGTCGCACAATAGGTTGCCTTGCGCATTTAAACCAAAACATGAAAAATCAACGGGTATGCCGGTGATAGAAAGTTGAATTTGAAATGGCTCGTTTACATTAGGTAAGCATTTTGTTAGGGGAAAGCGTTGTCCTTTTAAGATTTCCATACGATTTTCTGAGAAGTAATAACAAAAAAAGGCAAATTCATAAGTTGATTGAATTTGCCTTAAAGTGGTTTAAATGTTAATGCCAAAATTACGAGCGAGTGGCGCTAACCCTCCAGCGTAACCTTGTCCCACGGCTTTGAATTTCCATTCACCATTATTACGATAAATTTCACCAAAAATCATGGCGGTTTCAATTGACGCATCTTCAGTTAAATCGTAACGCGCTATTTCAATTCCAGTGTCTTTGTTGACCACACGAATAAACGCATTTGAGACCTGTCCGAAATTTTGTTTTCGTGTTTCTGCATCATGAATGGTGACGGCAACTGCAATTCTTTCAATATCTGAGGGAATTTTGTTTAATTGTAAAATCAATGATTCATCATCACCATCACCTTGTCCAGTTAAATTGTCGCCAGTATGTTCAACAGAACCACAGCTTGAATGTAGTTGATTATAAAAAATTAAATCAGAATCATTACGCACTTTGCCATCATTTTTTAGCATAAATGCGCTGGCGTCTAAATCGAATGCTTGCCCATCAGTGGGTCTTACATCTCATCCTAAACCCACCACCAAATTAGAGAGTGTCGGATCTGTTTTTGTTAAACTGAGATTAGCGCCTTTATTTAATGAAATAGCCATTTTAAAATTCCTCGTAGATTTGCTTAAATAAATTGTAATATAAACGACGTGAATGACAGGTTATGTCATTTTGATAGAAAAATTTTACGTTGGTTTACGCTTTAAGATTTTCATAATTTGATTTTCTGAATTTGTTTTAATTCTAAATTCAACACGTCTTGAATGGACGGTATCTTCAATATTATTGACTAAAATAGGTTTACTGGATGATAGACCATTTGCGGTTAAAATTTGTTGAATCCAAGAACGATTGACGGTAATATCGTTTAACATTAAGCAATATTCTAGCGTTGCGCGTGTTCTGTTTTGTGATAATGCCATATTCAAAAAATATGTTTTTTCGCTAGATTGAGTGGTATTCCATTCGGAAGAAGTATGTCCTTCGATGCGAATTTCTTCAATATCATTGTGATATTGTTTTAGAATTTTAATGTATCGTGGAAAAAAGTCATTTAAAATTACTTTGAACTTATCTTTAAGATCAGCTTCGCCAATGTTAAATAAGACATCAGGTTGTTGAAATCGAAACGATAACGATTGTTTGTCAATTTCAGCATTCCAATTGGTTAAATCATTTTTGAATTCCTCTTGCAGTTTATCGTAAATCTCGTTTTTGGTTTTTTCATAGGTAACCGCAATTTCAACCAATTGATTACGGTCTTCGCTGACTTGTTTCATCACTTTTACAAGATGTTCATGTTCTTGACCGACTTGCATCATGTAAGTGATTGCAATGAATAAAAAAATCACCATTAACCCCGACATCATATCGCTGACCGAAAGCCAGTGTTCACCGTCTTCTTTCATGTTTTTATTTC
>CAIRCR010000431.1 GCA_903877065.1 uncultured Pseudomonadota bacterium | reverse complement strand
TGACCACTTCACCTTGTACTAAAGACAGTGCCAAAAAAGCGGTTTTTTTACCATAGGTTATCTGTAAAATGAAGTCGATGAAGTCGCTACTGAAATTTGAATATGAACCAAGTGTTCTTAACCCAATCAACAAATTATCAGTGGGAAAATCAGAAGATTTTTCTAAATCTTCTTTAAGAATATTTCTTGATAGGCTGATAGTTCTATCAGGAAATCCGTTAAATGTACCATTCAATAGACTAACCAACAACCAACGATGAATTTGTTTTGAATTTGCAATGTCAGCTAACAATGTACTTCCGAATAACGACTTCCCTGTTTTGTACAGATAATAAGCTATTGGATGAAGCGCATTGGTACTTGTCGCTAAATCACGGTCAAGACCAAAAGAATTGGCGAGTAAAACTGTCTGTTCTAAGGTTTTTTTAATTTTACTCCAGTTATTTTTTATGATTTCCAAGTTTTCTTTTGTAAAATTTGCAACTTTATAAGAGTGTGGTAAATCGCTTAAAACTAAGCAGGCTTTCATCACAAAATCTTTATCAAAATCATTTTTTAACGTCAAACCATTATTAACATATTCAACAAAGTTAAAAATTTCTTCGCGTGCGTTTGCGCCGTCCCATTTTGAAGTTAGCATCGACAAAAGTAAATCCGACTTACTTAGCTTAGTTCCACCATCATTTGCCCGTATAAATATATCCAAAACCCTGTCGTAAGACTGGCTTTGTTCAGTAAAGTACGCAACAGATTCATCCTTCCAAACCATTCGATAAAGACGATCTAAATTTCTTTTGAATAAACGGACTTGGTCTTTTGTCACGTCGCCGTCTAATAAATCCGCCCATTCATCTTTTATTTCATCGAATCGTGCTTCATCGTTAAATTCGAGAATATGTCCAACTTTTATCCAAAAATGATTTTTTGAATTGCTAGGTTGTTCTGGAAAAAAATTAAATCCATACGAAACTTCAATGCTAACCTCATCATCGTTTAAATTAGGGTCTTTTAATAAATCAAGATACAAGTGCTGCCTTGACCATGCGTTTGGGTTATTCCCCCTTTTACCTTTTGCTTTAACTGTGTAGCTCCCTCGCAAACCAAGCATTAACGAAGTTAATCGTTGTTGACCGTCCAAGACCAAAATAACATCGAGACCATCAGTTTCGGCTATTTCATTATGTGTCTCACCGTATCTAAAATTTTCTAAAAATTTATATATTTCCCACTGTTGTTTGTTTTCGGGTTTTAAATCCCAAAACAAAAATGAGCTTATTGGATAGCCTTTCATTAGCGAATCAAACAATCGTATAAGTTGCTCAGGCTTCCAAACATAGGGACGTTGAATTGCTGGCAAAAAATAATTTTTATTTAACTTGTTAATAATTTTTGCAATTGTTGTTGATTCGTATGACATTAAAATTCCTTTTGTTTTTAAATTGATTCAACGCTTCAAAATATAGTGCCGATTTGGACTGTGTTTAATAAAACAACTGTTCAACTTTAGTGGTTAAAATTGGGTTTTGTGAAATATCACATCCACCCATTAACAAATAGCCAACATGAATATCTTCGTCTAATTCATCCCAATGCAAGCCAATTCCCCCACCACTAATTTCGTAACATTCACGTTGTTGTTTGCTGGCATTGAGCAATCTTGGAAAATAAACCAACGGCGTTCCTAACGTGCGACCATCGTTTAATTCCACCCACATCATGCTGTCATCAAATTTTATTGTTTTAGCGAGCGGCTTAAAGTTTAAAGTAGTCATGCCATGTTCTCTCAATTAACGCTTGATTGTTTTGAATTATTTTCTGCAATTTTTGTAATTCAGATGAGGATAAACCGTAAGATTCCGCAAGCATCACGCCACTTTCTAAAACCCAAAACTTTGCGAGTGCTTCTGCTTTTCTAACGTGAATATGGCAAGGTTCAAGCGGATTGCCTTCGTTAGAGAAAAAGAAAAAACGATAACCATCATAGCGAAAAACAACGGGCATTTTTTATTCTCTAAAGCGACTCAAGAACCCAAACACCTTGCGAATTTTTCACCAAAACCGCCGTGCAATTCAATTCTTTCGCGCCACCCATTTGATTTGGTAATTGCTGAATCACAGCGCGATTTTGAGCGCGTAAATCACGAATCGTTTCACATAAACTTACGTCGTCAATATACGGTGCAAAAATCAACTCCCGTTCGGGTTGTTCAATGCCATTTTGTTTATTGAGTGCCGTTAAAACTTTCAAATCCGCACTAAAACCCGTTGCGGGACGTTCACGTCCAAAGATTGCACCGATATTGTCATAACGTCCGCCGCGTGCTATTTCTTTGCCGATTGATGGCACAAATGCCGCAAACACAACGCCTGTATGATAGTGATAACCACGCAATTCCGCTAAATCAAAACTGATTGAAAGCGACGGGAAATAACGCGCCAAAGCTGTTGAAATTGCGTCTAAATCGTCTAGTGCTTTTTGAGCCTTTGCAGATTTAAATAATTCGCGGGCTTTTGCCAAAACGGTTTTATCGCCGTTCAATTCAGGTAATTTCAATAACGCGGCTTTTAAATCATTCGTCAAATTATAACTTTCGAGTAATTCTTTCAATTCAGGACGGGCTTTGCGTTGTAAAACGTCGAATAATTCACTTTCTTGAGCGCGTGTTAAAGCCGCTTCTTCAGCCAATGTGCGATAAATGCCAACGTGACCCAAATCTAAATGCACATTCAAAACGCCAGACATCGCCAACATTTCAAGCATCAAACGAATCACTTCTAAATCGCTTTCTTTGCCGGCGTGACCATAAAGTTCTGCGCCGATTTGCATTGGAGAACGTGATTTTTCCAGCGCGTCGCCGCGTGTGTGCAAAATTGTTCCGACGTAACATAAACGTGTTGGATGTTCGTTTTTTAAATTATGCGCGTCAATTCGTGCCACTTGCGGAGTCATATCAGCACGCACGCCGAGCATTTTGCCGCTGATTTGATCTGTTAATTTAAACGTTTGTAAATCGAGTTCATGCCCCGAACCCGTCAGCAACGAATCCAAAAAGTCGATAAACGGTGGCACAACCAATTGATAGCCCCAATTCGCAAATGTTTCTAACAATTTTGCACGGAGAATTTCTAAACGTTGCGCTTCGTCGGGAAGTAATTCATCTATGCCGTCAGGTAAAAGCCAAGCATCATTTTGTTGCATTTTTTTTCCATTCAAAGAAAACGCCCCAAATGTGGAGCGTTTATTTTAAAAACTAAGTTAATTCAAACTCAAAAACTATTTCCGATTTTTAAAATACTGAAAGAAATCAGAATTCGGTTCTAACACGAGCGTACTTGAACTGGTGAACGTCTTTTTGTAAGCATTCAAACTGCGGTAAAACGTGAAAAACTCACTGTCTTGATTGTAGGCTTTCGCGTAAATATCCGCCGCCGTCGCATCGCCTTCACCGCGCAATTTTTCAGCGTCACGATACGCATTTGCAAGCGTTACGACACGTTGTCTGTCTGCATCGGCGCGAATACGTTCAGCAGCTTCTGCACCTTCTGAGCGAAATTCTCGCGCTACACGTTCACGTTCAGCTTCCATTCTGCGAAATACCGACGTGCTGACTTCTTCAGGCAAATCGATACGCATCACTTGCACATCAACAATTTCCATTCCCAACGCAGCGGCTGGAGCTTTGGCATTTTTAATTAACAATTCCCGAATTTCACCACGATCCGTTGAAACCAATTGCTTGATATTGCGTTTGCCAAATTCACTACGAAATAAATCTTTTACGATTTGATCTAAACGCAAATTCGCTTGGTCGGTGTCGCCAGCAACAACCGTGTAAAACGTTTTCACATCACCGATGCGCCATTTGACAAACGAATCCACGATGACATTTTTCTTTTCGGCGGTCAAAAAACGTTCGGGTTTGGAATCCATCGTTTGAATTCGTGCGTCGAAATGTTTGATGTTGTTAATCAGCGGCAATTTAACGTGCAAACCAGCCGAATAATCGTCTTTTACAATTTCGCCCAGTTGGAATTTAATAGCTTTTTCGCCTTCACTGACCGTGAAAACGCTCATCATGCCGACTAAAAAAATACCTGCCGCGCCTAATACGATTTGATTTATGTTCATTTTAACGTCCTCTCATATCGTTTTGACGACCGCGAATTGTTGAATGTTCTATGCTTGGTACTGACATCGACGAGCTTTGCGAGAGAATAGGTTGCTCAACAGTTGCTGAGGAAACGTGTGGTGCATTAACAACGGGGGCGTTGTTAGTCGAATTTATCGCATTTTGTGCGGCTTGAGTGAATTTATCGAGCGGCAAATACATGACATTACTGCCGTTTTTAACATCTACAATGACGTTATTTGTGCTACTCAATACAGATTCCATTGCATCAATGTATAAACGCTTGCGTGTAATTTCAGGAGCTTTGCTGTATTCGGTTAGCAATTGCGAAAAACGACTGGTTTCACCTTGTGCTTGAGCTAAAACTTGTTCTTTGTAACCTTCGGCTTCTTGCATTTTTCGAGCGGCTGCGCCACGCGCTTTTGGAATAACGTCGTTGGCGTAGGCTTGCGCTTCATTGATTAAACGTTGTTCGTCTTCACGCGCTTTAATGGCATCGGCAAACGCATTTTGAACTTGTTCAGGCGGTTGTGCGTCTTGTAAATTCACGCTGGTCACTTGAACGCCTGAATTGTAGCTGTCCATCACTTCTTGAATTTCTTTTTTAATTTGAGCGACGATTTCGCCGCGACCTTCGGTCAAAATAAAATCCATTGTGCTACTGCCAACTACGCCACGTTGTGCGCTTTCGGTGACGTGTTTTAAGGTGGCAGCGGGGTTGGTAACGTTAAAAATAAAAGCTTTTGCATCTTTGACTTGATATTGAACAGCTAAACGAACATCAACATAATTTTCATCTTTGGTGAGCATTAAGGCTTCTTTTGGAACAGAGCCACCAACTGCGTCGCCACCGCCATTGCTACGATAGCCAACTTCAATAAAACGTTGTTGTTTCACATTTACCAACGTGACCTGTTCAATTGGTGCAGGTAAATGCCAATTTAAACCTGCTTGTGTCGTGCCAACGTATTTACCAAAGCGTGTTTCGACACCGTGATTTCCTTCGTCAACAATGTAAAAACCACTTAATCCCCAAATGATTCCCGCCCCAACTGCCAATAAACCTAAGCCTTTGAGTGAATTTCCTGTAAAGCCACCACCATTTTCGCCATTTTCACCACTCCCGAAAATTTGTTCTAATTTGCGTTGCAACGAGCGAATCGCTTCATCTAACTCGGGTGCATCGTTTTCATTATCGCCTCGACCACTCCAAGGGTCTTTTTTACCACCAGGTTCATTCCACGACATGTTTGCTCCGTTTTTGTTGTTCATTATTAAACCGCCAACCTTTTAAGCTGTCTCATTTGTAATATATTTTCTGCACTAAATTGTAAAACCATTGTGGTCGAAATAATACCACCCACATTAACGCTAAACCTGAAATTGGAACAGGGCCTATTTCCAAAATTGTTATCAGCAACAATGCAAATAAGCACAAAAGTCGAAAAACTAGATTATGGAACGATGCGGAGTATTTCATAACATAACGGGAAAAATGTATTCAATTAGTTTTGCACGTTTGTTATCAACGACGTTAATAATTACGCTGAACCGCAAATTTAGCCAATAAAATGAGTGCATTTTTATATTCTGAAAACGGCAAAACGTTGAGCGCGTCAATTGCTTTTTTTACCTCTTCGTCAGCACGTTGCTCGGTATA
>CAIRCR010000430.1 GCA_903877065.1 uncultured Pseudomonadota bacterium | reverse complement strand
GGGGGTAAATCGTGATTGAGAAAGTATCGCCTACGCTTAATCGTATTGTTCAAGATGATGAACAAATTATCAGTTTGATGCGCTCACAGGGCGTATATGAACAAATTCTTGAACATCAAATAACGGGTCAAACTGTTTTGATGATCAGTGATGATTACTTGTTTATTTGGAGCGATGACGAATATATGTGCTATCACAGTGTGAATCGTGGTGAATTAGAAATCATAGCGTTTATGTTTAAAAGTTCAGCGCATGGGATTTAAAGGAATTTTTATGCAACATAGTTTTTGGCAGGAACGTTGGCAACAAAATCAAATTGGCTTTCATAATTCTGACATCAATCGGCACTTACAGCAGAATTGGTCATTATTGAATCTCAAACCAGAGAGCAAGGTTTTTGTACCACTGTGCGGCAAAAGTAATGATTTGTTATGGTTACATCAGCAAGGCTATCAAGTCATCGGTGTGGAGTTATGTAGAATTGCTGTTGAAGCATTTTTTACTGAAAACCAATTACCTGTTGTTAAAACAAAACGCGATAAATTTGAATTGTTTGAATCAGACGGCATTCAGATATATTGCGGGGATTTCTTTGCGTTACCATCTCATGTTTTAAATGAAATCTCAGCCGTATATGACAGAGCATCTTTAGTGGCATTGCCCTGTGAAATGCGTGAGCAATACATCAACAAAATGCAGTCGTTACTTCCTGAAAATACTCAAACTTTATTAGTGGCATTTACTTATCCGCAACATGAAATGCAAGCACCACCGTTTAGTGTGGATAGTACAGAAGTGGAACGTTTATTTGATTGTTGTGACATTAAACATTTATACAGCGAAGAAATTAGCGATAAAGAACCACATTTTAAAGCCAGAGGGGTCAGTTTTATTCAAGAAGATGTGTACTTGATAATACACTAAGCGAGCTTACATCATGACTAACGACGATAAATTAACACCTGAACAATTCAGCATCTGTCGGTTAAAATCCACAGAACCACCTTTTACTGGTCAATATGTGAACTGTAAAACCGATGGCATTTACCATTGCGTATGCTGTGATACACCGTTATTTGATTCACAAACTAAATATGATTCGGGTTCTGGTTGGGCTAGTTTTTGGCAATCTATAGAAAATCAAGTCACCGAACATCACGATAATAGTCACGGCATGGAACGAGTTGAAATTATTTGCTCGCGCTGTGAAGCACATTTAGGTCATGTTTTCACTGATGGTATTGAACCTACTGGATTGCGTTACTGTTTAAATTCAGCGGCTTTACTGCTAAAAGAACGTCAATAATACTCGAACAAATCATGCGTGTGTTGATGATTACGTTTAAAGATGGTTTCTCTGAAGTGGATACGTCTGTAAGGGGCATCATGTTTTAAATGACATTTCTGACATAGAGCTTTGAGGTTACTGGGATGATTGTTTTCTGGTTGTTGGTCTAAGTGTGCTACGGCTAATACGATACGAGCATGGAGACGAACGGTATAATT
>CAIRCR010000429.1 GCA_903877065.1 uncultured Pseudomonadota bacterium | reverse complement strand
GCTTGTGCGTTCTTCGTTGTCTTTTTCAAAAAAATTTGAAAATCATGTTGCCGCTATCAAATACTTCCTTTTCCACTACAACTTATCCAAAGCAGCATTACTTGTGTAGCACTACCTGTTTTTGTTGATCCAAACAAATCAGCAAATCAGGCTAGAGCTTGGACAGTCGGTGCAAATTGGTATTTAAACAATAACGCTCTGATTCGTACCGATTATGAACAAGTTTCGTTTGATGGTGGAGCAAAAAATGGTGGGAATCGCCCGTCAGAACAAGTGTTTGCAACGCGTTTTCAATTATCGTTTTAACCAATTAAACTTAGAAAAATCACTATGAAAAATTATTTTAAAAATATTGTCTTCACCGTTGCTTTAGCCGTCGCCACGTTATCAAATACAAACGCGGCTGATGTTAATTTGCTCAACGTGTCTTATGACCCAACTCGTGAACTGTACAAAGAATATAACGATGCGTTTGCTAAATACTGGAAAGCTAAAACAGGCGATAACGTGACAATTAACCAATCACACGGCGGCGGCGGTAAACAAACGCGTGCCGTTTTAGAGGGATTGGAGGCAGATGTTGTAACGCTTGCGGTCGGCTACGACGTTGATCAACTTTATCAAAAACGCAAACTGATTCCTGAAAATTGGCAAACGCTTTTACCTCACAATAGTTCGCCATACACGTCAACAATTGTATTTTTAGTACGCAAAGGAAATCCACAAGCGATTAAAGATTGGAATGATTTGGTCAAACCAAACGTCAGTATTGTCACGCCAAATCCAAAAACGTCAGGCGGCGCACGTTGGAATTACTTAGCCGCGTGGGCGTATGCGTTGAAACATAACAATAATGACGAAGCGGCAGCGAAAGCCTTTGTCACAAAATTGTTTAAAAATGCCGCTGTTTTGGACACGGGCGCACGCGGTTCAACCACGACCTTTGTGGAACGTGAAATTGGTGATGTGTTAATCACTTGGGAAAACGAAGCGTTTTTAGTGTTGCGACAATTTGGCTCAGACAAATATGAAATTGTCGCGCCGACGTTGAGTATTTTGACTGAGCCGCCTGTTGCCGTTGTTGAAGATGTCGCTCGAAAACATGGTACAACCGAAGTGGCAACTGAATACTTAACACATTTGTACAGCAAAGAAGGGCAAGAAATTGTCGCTAAAAATTTTTATCGTCCAACTGATTCTGAAATTGCGGCGAAATACGCAAAACAATTTCCAACAATCGAGTTAGTTACCATTGATAAAGATTTTGGCGGTTGGAATGCAACTCAGAAAAAACATTTTTCTGACGATGGTATTTTTGATCAAATTGTTGCGGCTAATAAATAAAAAACTGATTTTCTCATAAAACTATCCTAATTATCTGCTCAACAATCGTTCGTTTTCGACGATTGTTGAGCTTTTTTTATTTTTATTAAAGTATATTTTTGCTAGTGGAAATTTATATGGCTTGCTTTGAGAAAATTTTTTAAATTTAGAGTTTTATGATGAATTAGCTATCGTTATACACAACTCTTTCAAAGCCAAATTCCATACTTATCGTACTATTTTTATAGTGTTACAACTTGTGCTATTCTATCGCCGATTTTTATGAATGTTTTTAAACAGTATTCTAATAGCGAATGAACATGACAAAACCAACTATGATGCAGACCGTGCAGACAATTGTTGCCGATCTCAAAGACGAAAAAGGCGCGTTACTTCCGATTTTGCACGCGGTGCAAAATGCGTTGGGTTATGTGCCACCCGAAACAGTCCCAACCATTGCGAAAGAATTGAATCTTTCTCGCGCTGAAGTTCACGGTGTAATTAGTTTTTATCATTATTTTCGTGATACCGCACCAGGCAAACATACGATTTACGTTTGCCGCGCTGAATCTTGTTTGTCACTTGGGGGCAAAAATTTAGAAAATCACGTTAAAACGAAACTAGGTATTGATTTTCACGAAACGACCGCAGACGGACAATTCTCGCTTGAACCGATTTATTGCTTAGGTAATTGTGCGTGTTCGCCTGCGATTCAAATTGGCAATGATGTTTATGGCAAAGTTTCAACGGCTGATTTTGACGAACTTTTGAAGGAGAAATTGGCATGAGTATTACTGTTTATGTGCCTTGTGATTCAAGTGCGGCTTCATTAGGTGCAAATCGTGTTGCCAATGCAATTACACAAGAAGCGCAAAAACGTGGTGTTGAAATCAATGTTGTTCGCAATGGTTCACGCGGACTTTATTGGCTTGAACCGATGGTTGAAATCGTAACTGAAAAAGGTCGAATTGCTTACGGTGCGGTGAAAACGAGTGACGTTTCTAGTTTATTTGATGCTGATTTTTTGAACGGTGGTTCACACGCATTGTCGTTAGGTTTGACCGAAGAAATTCCTTATTTCAAAAAACAACAACGTCTAACGTTTGCTCGCGTTGGAATTACTGACCCTGTGAGTTTAGACGATTACATTGCCCATGATGGTTATCGTGGTTTGAAAAATGCGTTGGCAATTTCACAAGCAGACATCGTAAAACACGTTTCAGATTCGGGTTTACGCGGGCGTGGTGGCGCGGCATTTCCAACGGGCATCAAATGGAACACAGTTTTAAATACGCAAGCCGATCAAAAATACATTATTTGTAATGCAGACGAAGGCGATTCAGGCACATTTTCTGACCGTATGATTATGGAAGGTGACCCGTTTGTGTTAATTGAAGGTATGACAATTGCGGGTTTAGCAGTTAGCGCGACGCAAGGTTATATTTATTTACGCATCGAATATCCACACGCTTACGAAATTTTAAACACCGCGATTGCCAATGCCTACGCGGCGGGTTATTTGGGCGATGACATCCAAGGCAGCGGACGCGAGTTCCATTTAGAAGTTCGTCAAGGTGCGGGAGCTTATGTTTGTGGCGAAGAAACATCGCTTATGGAAAGTTTAGAAGGTAAACGTGGTTTAGTGCGTTTCAAGCCACCACTTCCAGCCATCAGCGGTTTATTTGGCAAACCAACCGTTGTGAATAACGTGATTTCACTCGCGTCTGTGCCGATAATTTTAGACAAAGGTGGCGATTTTTATCGTGATTTTGGCATGGGACGTTCACGTGGCACGTTACCGTTGCAACTTGCAGGAAATTTAAAACACACAGGTTTGGTTGAATTAGCGTTTGGCGTGACGTTGCGTGAATTGCTTTATGATTTTGGCGGTGGTTCTGCGACAGGCAAACCAATTCGTGCCGTGCAAGTAGGTGGACCTTTAGGTTCATATTTGCCTGAATCACAATTTGATACGCCACTCGATTATGAAGCATTTGCGGAACTTTGGGCGGTTGTTGGTCATGGCGGCATTGTGGCATTTGATGACACGGTTGATATGGCAGAAATGGCAAAATACAGCATGGAATTTTGCGTGACTGAATCGTGCGGAAAATGTACGCCATGCAGAATTGGTGCAACACGCGGTTATGAAGTGATGGACGAAATTGTCAACAAACACGATTTAGACAAAAACATTCCATTGTTGCGTTCATTGTGCGACACGATGTTAAACGGTTCTTTATGCGCGATGGGCGGCATGACTCCGTATCCTGTTCTCAGCGCGTTAAATCATTTCCCTGAAGATTTTGGTGTAAAGGCATAACGCTAATGGGTATTACTTATGCGGATATTGAGGTTGAAAATTTATTTCAAAAGCGGCGCATAAGCACGAAAGCGTTAGTTGATTCGGGTTCTGTTTTTTTGACAGTGCCTGAGCATTTATCGTTGCAGTTAGGTTTTGATACAGAAGAAGTTAGTGTGCGAGAAATTATTCTTGCAGATGGTTCGCGCAAAGCAGTTCCCATGATTGGACCTTTGCGTGTTTATTTTGCAGATCGTTACTGTGATTTGTCTGCCTTTGTGTTGGGCGACGAGCCGCTATTTGGTGCAGTACCAATGGAAATGATGGATTTAGTTTTACATCCAGCCACGCAAACATTGCGAGTCAATCCAGAAAGCCCGTTTGTGCCTGTGGCGTTGGCGAAATAAACATTAGTCCTGCTAAAAAATACAAATTGAGAATAAAACAATGAGCATGAAAAAAGAAAAAGATTTTGGCACACCCGCAAGTGCGGCGACCGAAACAGTCAATTTAGAAATTGACGGATTTAAAGTTACCGTCCCAGCAGGAACATCGGTGATGCGTGCGGCGGCAAGCATTGGAATTGACATTCCAAAATTGTGCGCGACAGACAGTATTGAGCCATTCGGTTCTTGTCGCTTGTGTGTGGTGCAAATCGAAGGTGGACGAGGTTTGCCAGCTTCCTGTACCACGCCCGTTTTTGAAGGCATGAAAGCCATTACGCAAAACCAAAAACTCGCCGAAGTACGTCGCGGGGTTATGGAATTGTACATTTCAGATCACCCGTTGGATTGCTTAACGTGTTCGGCAAACGGTGATTGTGAATTGCAAGATATGGCGGGGGCGGTCGGTTTGCGTGAAGTACGTTATAAACCTGTCGAAACCCATTTAAATGCTCAAAAAGATACGTCAAACCCTTATTTCACCTTTGACCCGAGCAAATGTATTGTTTGTTCACGTTGCGTTCGT
Source organism: uncultured Pseudomonadota bacterium (assembly GCA_903877065.1). Classification (GTDB taxonomy): domain Bacteria; phylum Pseudomonadota; class Gammaproteobacteria; order Methylococcales; family Methylomonadaceae; genus UBA10906. Next base: position 3,596 of record CAIRCR010000429.1, on the reverse strand, counting down.
GCGTGTGAAGAAACGCAAGGCACATTCGCATTGACAATTGACGGACGCGGCTTTGATTCCAAAGTTTCCGCTGGACAAAATGAAGATTTTTTAAGTTCTGAATGTGTTTCTTGTGGCGCGTGCGTGCAAGCCTGCCCGACCGCAACGCTAATGGAAAATAACGTTATTGAAAATGGTCAACCCGAACACGCAATTATCACAACGTGTGCATACTGTGGCGTAGGTTGTTCGTTCCGTGCTGAAATGAAAGGCGAGCAAATCATTCGCATGGTGCCAAACAAAGACGGCAAAGCAAATCACGGGCATTCATGTGTTAAAGGACGTTTTGCTTTTGGTTACGCGACGCACAAAGACCGCATTACCAAACCAATGATTCGCGCTAGCATTCAAGACGCTTGGAAAGAAGTTTCTTGGGAAGAAGCGATTGCTTACGCTGCATCTGAAATGAAGCGCATTCAAGCAAAATATGGCAAAGATTCTGTCGGCGGATTAACGTCATCACGTTGCACCAACGAAGAAGCCTATTTAGTTCAAAAATTGATTCGTGCGGGTTTTGGCAATAACAACGTGGATACTTGTGCGCGAGTTTGCCATTCACCAACAGGTTACGGTTTGAAACAAACGTTTGGCGAATCATCGGGAACACAAGATTTTGATTCGGTAATGAAAGCAGATGTGATTTTGATTATTGGCGCAAATCCAACTGATGGGCATCCTGTGTTTGGTTCGCAAATGAAAAAGCGTTTGCGTCAAGGAGCTAATTTAATTATCGTCGATCCGCGCGAAATTGATTTAGTCAAAACGCCGCACGTTCAAGCCGATTACCATTTGAAATTACGTCCGAGTACAAACGTGGCGATAATCAATGCGATGGCACACGTTGTTGTGAATGAAGGTTTTGTTGATGAAAATTTTATTAACGCTCGTTGTGACGTTGCCTCGTTCAATAAATGGCGTACCTTTATTGCAGATGAACGTCATTCACCTGAAGCGACGGAATCAATTACAGGTGTTCCAGCGGCACAAATGAGAGCGGCAGCGCGTTTGTATGCTACGGCAAAAAATGGCGCGATTTATTACGGTTTAGGTGTAACCGAACACAGCCAAGGTTCAACAATGGTTATCGGCATTGCAAATTTAGCAATGGCGACGGGCAATTTAGGACGTGACGGCGTTGGCGTAAATCCACTGCGTGGGCAAAATAACGTACAAGGTTCGTGCGATATGGGTTCATTTCCGCATGAATTGCCAGGTTATCGCCATGTTTCTGACCCAGAAACACATGGTTTATTTGAAAAAACATGGGGTGCAAAATTAAGCATCAATCCTGGTTTGCGGATTCCAAATATGTTCGATGCCGCACTTGATAAAACTTTCATGGGTTTGTATTGTGAAGGCGAGGATATTGCTCAATCCGACCCAGATATTACGCACGTTCACGCTGCTTTACGCACAATGGAATGTGTGATTGTGCAAGACATTTTCTTGAACGAAACCGCGAAATTCGCGCACGTTTTCTTGCCAGGAGCGTCGTTCTTAGAAAAAGATGGCACATTTACCAACGCAGAACGCCGTATTTCACCTGTGCGTAAAACCATGCGTCCGCTTGCGGGTTATGCCGATTGGGAAGTAACGCAAATGTTGTCGAACGCGTTGGGCTATCCGATGAATTACAGCCATCCTTCTGAGATCATGGCCGAAATTGCCAGTCTTATGCCAACTTTTGCGGGCGTGAGTTACGCGAAAATTGACGAATTAGGCAGTATTCAATGGCCTTGCTACGACGAAGCATCAGCGGGAACGCCGATTATGCACACGGAAGAATTTTTGCGTGATAACGGTAAAGGTTTGTTTATGTTGACGGAATTTGTGGCAACGCAAGAACGTGTCAATGGCAAATTCCCATTGATTTTGACGACAGGTCGGATTTTAGCGCATTACAACGTAGGCGCACAAACGCGTCGCACTGAAAATAATGTATGGCATTCAGAAGATATTTTAGAAATTCATCCACACGACGCTGAAGATCGCGGCATTAACGATGGCGATTGGGTTGGTATTAAAAGTCGTGTGGGCGAAACAGTTTTACACGCGTTGGTTTCAGAGCGCGTGCAACCTGGCGTGGTTTATACCACATTCCATTTCCCTGAATCGGGCGCAAACGTTATTACAACGGACAACTCCGATTGGGCGACAAATTGCCCTGAATATAAAGTGACGGCGGTTCAAGTCACGAAAGTCACGCAAAGTTCAGAGTGGCAAGACGGTTATCGTGCTTTCACTGAAAACCAACTTGATTTATTAGCGCAAGCGGCTCATGCCTAACGACGCGCTACTTTCATCGGTTTTCGAATGGGGCTGGTCAAGTTACCAGCCCGTTCCTGTGACACGATTCAAAAATGGTGAACGTGTCGAAACTGATGATTTTGTTGCTGAAGAAGTGCCAATAGTTTTAATGTATAACGGCTTGTCACACGTTGTTATGCTGGCAACGCCCACGAATTTAGAGGATTTTGCGCTTGGTTTTAGTTTGACTGAAGGCATTATTGCTAGCGTCACAGAATTTGAATCGGCGAAAGTTTATCAACGTTCAAACGGCATCGAAGTTCAAGTTAAAATTCCCGAAATACGTTTTCAGTGTTTAGCCGACAAAGGACGCAATCTCACGGGTCGCACAGGTTGTGGTTTATGTGGTGCGACGACTTTAAAACAAGCAATTAAACCAACACGTTCAGTTTCTGGTGATTTGAAAATTTCGCCCGAACACTTGAAAAGCGTTGCATTGTTGTCAAAACATCAAAAACTCAATCAATTGACAGGCGCGATTCATGCAGTTGCGTGGATTTCGCCTGAAAATGGCATTGTGGAGTTGCGCGAAGATGTCGGGCGACACAATGCGTTGGATAAATTGATTGGCGCGTTGTTGAAACGTGACACGAATTTTGACACGGGTTTTATGATTACAACAAGTCGCGCCAGTTATGAAATGGTGCAAAAAGCAACAGCAGTTGGCGTGACAATTTTGGTGGCAATTTCAGCTCCGACGGCGTTAGCGATTCGTTTAGCACAAGAATCAGGTTTAACTTTAATTGGTTTTGCGCGAGATCAAACTTGCGTGATTTACAGTCATTCACAACGATTTACAGAGTAATTTTATGAGTTCAAAAGTAGATAAATTAGTCAAAATGGCAAACGACATCAGCGCGTTTTTTGATGCCGACCCTGATAAAACTATTGCAGCAGCTGGAGTAAAAAATCACATTTTACGTTCTTGGGATTTGCGAATGCGTAAAGCGATTGTTGAGCATCTAAAACATCATGATGGTGAAGGTTTATCACCGTTAGCGAAAACATCAGTTGCTCAAATTACAATTTAAGGTTTAGTTTAGTTTAGTTTTGTATTAAAAAGCAGGTTTCGACCTGCTTTTTTTGTGATTAAAATTTGAGATTCTTTAATCTAAAAATAGCTGATACATAAGAGTTTATGCACAATTAGGGTGATTGAGAATATCATAGCCACTTTGTAATAAATTTAAGGTGTGCGCCATGTTTCTTGAACCCATGTTACGCAAAAAACCCACATGGATAAAAGCTTT
>CAIRCR010000428.1 GCA_903877065.1 uncultured Pseudomonadota bacterium | reverse complement strand
CAAAAACGCCTTAAATTTGGGAAGTCTAAAAGTGGCACTAGCCCTTGTAAAATAAGGGATTCTCAAAAATCCTATGAAACTTTTGTGTCGTTTGTTTAAACCTACCCAAGATTTGGCTACTGTTATCACGCCAGAAAAAGAAATAAATTTCTCACCTTTGGCTCTTCAAGCAAAATTTGGTTTAAAAAATGAGGCAGCCGTAGCTTCTTTTGATTCACAAATGCAACACGATTTTAGTGAATGTACAGATGAGGTTTTGAATAATGACCGTATTGATCACGATAATTTGATTGAAGAACTCAACGGCAGAATAAGTTGCTTAACAACAAAAGGCTATGGAAAAAATGAAAGAGCCTATATGCAAATTAAACATGGGTTTGATGTCAATGGCATATAAGCAACTTATCACGTTAATGACGTTATGCTTGGTGGTGCTTTTGGGTTGTTCATCAAAAGCACCTATGCAAAGATTTACTCCCAGTGAATCACTAAGAACTGATTCGACTAATTGTTTGCAAAAATATCAGATTGCACTTTTAGAATGCCAATTGTTTGTTTCAAATGAAAAGAATTTATCAAAAAAAGATAAGCAAACTATCAAATGCTTAAACAACAAACATTTTCCATCTGGCATGAAAAGTTGCACTTAAATTTCATCAACAATGCACTCATACTCGTCGTAACAGCATTCCATCAGAAGACGCAACTCCTCGAGTGCGTCTAAATTTTCTTTTGCATCTTCAATTTTAATTTCAGTCAATACACCATTTTCTAATATCAGCTGTAACTCTTTTTCATAGATGACAACGCTTATGTTGACTGGAAATACATATTCTTTTTGCCCGTAAAAAAAGTAAATTGTCCCATTGACCCAATTCGCAAATAGTGGATCTTCGCCCAACAATTTATATCGCCCTTTGATGTTGAGTAAATAAAGTTTGTTGTCTTTTATTTCCCAAGATGCAATATATCTACGCCAACAAGCCGTTGATAAAATATCTGGATTGTCCTCAGTATATTCGGCTTCAACAATTCGTTCGTGAACTGGAACTAGCTGTCGTTTATGAACATTTAAAATAGGTGGAGTACTACTTGAATAGCGATCTTTGCCATTATAGTTATATTTTATGCTATCAGGAATTTGGGTCGTCATCAGCATATTTCCTTTTGGCGGAGTTTTTCTACCGAAACCGATTGTGAGGCTTTCCAATCTGGTTCGCCGATGGATTGAAATTTAGTGATAATTTGCCTGATGTCTTCGTAATCAAATCCATCTACATCAACAACAATATGTAATCCGATGCCGTAAGGGCAACTATAATCGTGATGAAACATTTCATAAATGGAAGGTGATATTTCATTGGCGATTTCACTTTTCAAATCTGCAAGTTTTTCGTGATACGTTAAACCACCAAATTTTTTATATCTAACGTGGTCTTTTTTCTTAACTCGGAAACTTAATACTTCCCCTGTCGCTGAAATTTCATGTGGTTCTAATTGCGTCAGACACTCGTTTTCATATTCTTCATTTGTCAACATTGAATCAATTCGCCCTTTGGCAGTCCTAGATATTTTTTCTGAAAAAATAGAGTGTGCAGTTTCAATTGTGGCATTCCAAAAAATATCTTGGCGAAGACCTGGAAAGAAAATTTGAAACCACTGAGCTTTGAAATTTGGTACATCTTCATCGAACATGAGGTCACTTGAAAATCCGCCCCCCAATATATTTTCTTGTTCTTCAATATCTTTTTTGATGCGAAAAACTATATCTTTGCGCTTATGTCTTGGAAGCAAAATAAAAGGTTTATGATTTTTTTCAAATTTAGAAGATATATTCGAGTGAATTTCAATCGAAGCCATTTAGATCACACCAACCTTGCAAATTCATTCATTTTTAAACCTCGATGGTTAACCATTCAAACTGCATTGCCACAGGTTCTGCTCCCAAATAACCACGCGGATTACAAACTATTTTTGTTTCACCAACTTGGTAATTTTGTCTTTTATGCGTATGTCCATGAATCCAATATTGAATTTGTGGATGCGCCAAAATAAAACTATTCAAATCAGAACTGTAGGCTGCATTGAGTAAATCACTCGAATTTCTTTTCGGATGTCTGCTACGTTTTGACGGCGCGTGGTGTGTCACGAAAACTACTTTTTGATTTGCATAGTCACGCACCGCTTTTTTTAGAAACGTTAAACTTTCGCGATGTTCTTCAATTGCGTCTTCAGGTTCAAAATCACGAATACCAAGTTCATCATCAACCATAATGCGTTGATAATCGTTCAATTCTTCGTGAATGTCCTCAATGGTTTGAGGATCTTCATCGTTCATATTTGTCCAAAGCGAGCATCCTAAAAACACCGTACCATCAATTTCAATTACGTCATTTTCCAAAAAAATAAAGTTTTCAATGT
>CAIRCR010000427.1 GCA_903877065.1 uncultured Pseudomonadota bacterium | reverse complement strand
TCTTCACTTTTTATCTAATTCAGTTTTAGTATTTTTATTTTTATAATACACTAAAATAATATCTAATGAGTGTATTTTTAGTATTAAATAGACATTCAATCAGTGTCTTTTATATATGCAAAACCAAATTCCCTTTCGAGCGTTTCAGTGATAGCAAATCGTATTGCACCTATCCGAGTTAGCCCTTTTTTAGCTTTTAATTTATCCAACGCTGCGGCTTCAGCTTCATTAAAACGAATGGTCATGTTCAAATAATCCCGCTTTGTACTAACTTTTTTTTCAGGGATTTGTTCTTCAGGTGTTTTATCTGCGTTTTGAATAAACTGTTTTATGTCGTCTTCTTTACCGTTTAAATCAACAACATCATTTTTTATTTTTTCACTTACTTTTTTAATAGCCATCAAATATCTCCTTTGCTAAATCCTGAATTTCTTTTTTTGCTTTCCGAGCAGATTCATTTGTTTTATCAATTTCAACAACACCTAAACCTTCAGATACTGCATCACGATAAATTTTACGGTCACGCACGATAGTTTTTAGTAATGTGATACTTGGAAATTCAGCTAAAAATTCTTGCGCTTCTTTTGCTTCATTAACAATTGGATTAGTCGGTGCCATTGATAAAACTGCTAGTGTCAGCAGATTTGGATTTACGAGTTTGGATTCTTGGATAATTTTTTGCATATCAGGAATCGTGTTTAAATCTAATTGTGACGGACGAACAGGAATTAACAATTTATTCGCCACAATCATTGCAGAACGTAATTCGGGCGCATCTCTTCCAGCCGTGTCTACCAAGACGTATTCGTAACGTTTATTTAAATCAAGCAATGTTGTGTGAATTTCATTGTATTTTTGTACGCAGAATATCTCAGGCAAAGTAGATTGGTTCCGTATACGTTCAGTTGCCCACTCCGCAGTAGACGATTGTCTATCAGTATCTACAATCATCACATCTTTTTTTTGTCTAGCAAGTTCAGAGGCAAGGTTCATGGTAATTGTTGATTTACCACTCCCTCCTTTTTTTCCACCAATTAAGATTATCATTTACCTTCCTATATTAAAGAGTGTATTTAGAATTTCTAATGTACATCTTTTTAGTATTTAATAAATATATTTAAGATACTATTTGAGTATACTTTCACGAAAGAAAAATTGGTAGCTAATATTTTGTTAAATCGTCAAACCGTGCATCAATACCGAATGAGCCATAATGTTGAAGATTGCACTTGTGTAGATGATTATTTAATCATTTTCAATAATTTCAAAGCTATGAGTAATTGCTACTCCCGCGTTTCCCAACATAATAGATGCAGAGCAATATTTTTCTGCGGACAATTTTACAGCTCTCGCAACAGCTTCTGCTTTCAAATCATGTCCATTCACTTTGAAATGCAAATGGATTTTACTAAAAACGGCTGGGACAGCATCAACTCGCTCTGTAGTTAATTCTGCAATACATTTCACTAAATCATAACGACCTTTTCGCAAAATTTGTACAACATCAAATGATGAGCAACCCCTGCACCAATGAGTAACATTTCCATAGGACGAAATCCCATATTTCGACCACCATGTTCAGGTGCGCCATCCATCACAACAGTGTGACCACTGCCCGATTCGCCTAAAAACATCATGCCATCTATCCACTTAACTGTTGCTTGCATTTTTATCCTCTTGTAGAGATTCAAATATCGTATATTTTTCGCTTTCGCCAAAAAGTAGCACGGCTCATGCCTAAACTTTGTGCTGCCGCATTTACATTTTTATTTTCTTTTAAAGCACGTTGAATAGCAGTTGGTTCATCTTCAATAGGTCTAATTTTAGTTGGCAGTATTGGGATTCTGATTTCTCTAAATTCAGGTGGCAGTTCTGTTTGTTTTAAAACTGTGCCACGTCCGACTGCAAAAGCATATTCAACGACATTGTGTAATTCTCTTACATTCCCATGCCATGAATAATCAAGCAGTAGGCGCATAGCTTCAGGTTCTATCTTTTCTATTTTGCGTTGATTTTGTTTGTTATGTTGTTCGATGAAATGCCAAATCAATACCCCAATATCTTCTCTGCGTTCTCGTAATGGTGGTAAAAAAATAGGTACGACCCGTAAGCGATACATTAAATCTTCACGAAAACGACCACTTTTCACTTCTTCTCGCAACGAACGATGCGTAGCTGCAACAATCCGTACGTTAACTGGAATTGAACATACTCCACCCACAGGTAAAAAATTACGTTCTTGGATGACACGCAATAATTTTGCTTGTAATTCCATTGGCAATTCTGCAATTTCATCTAAAAATAATGTGCCATCATGAGCGCGTTGAAATAAACCATGATGGTCTTTAATTGCACCTGTGAATGCACCACGAACATGACCAAATAATTCACTTTCAAGCAAATTACTTGAAAAAGCCGCACAATTCACTGCTAAAAAAGGTTTGTTGTGTCTGACACTTAAATTATGAATGGCACGAGCAACTAATTCCTTTCCCGCCCCACTTTCACCACGCACTAAAACTGTTGCTTCAGTTTGCGCTACATTTTCAATAATTTGAAAAACATCACGCATGGTAGGTGAGCGACTGATGATTCCGTGAAAATTTTGAATTGCATTATCAATAGTCATAAGAATTTTTGTTGCAGACGATTCATTTTGTGTCTTATTGAAACATATTTTTGTTTCATTGAAACGTAAAATAAATATATGAAAATAAAGCATTCCTTTTAAACCGCGTCGTTACTGCAATTGATACTATTGGCACATACCGTGCAACTGTTCAATTTGAGTTTGAAATGAATCAGATTAAGCAACGCTTTCACAACTAAATTTTTTAATTTTTCGGAGTAGTAAAAATGTTTAAACAATTATTTGACCCAGCAACATGGACTTACACTTACTTAATCGCTGACGACAAAAGCAAAGAAGCGGCATTTATCGACCCTGTCAATACCCATTTAGACACTTACTTAAACTTGTTAAAAGAACATGGTTTGAAACTAGTTTATTCATTTGAAACACACGTTCACGCTGACCACATCACGGCAAGTGGTTTATTACGTCAACACACAGGCGCAAAAACGTGTGTCAGCAAATTCGGTGGCGCACAACTCGTTGATGTTGAAATCAATGATGGTGATGTTTTTTTGCTTGGCGAAGAAAAAATTAAAGTGATTCCAACACCAGGACACACGCCAGGCTGTACATCTTTCTTGTGGAACGATCGTTTATTTTCAGGCGATTCATTGTTTATTGGTGGCTGCGGTCGTACTGATTTCCAAGGTGGTGATGCAGGTCAGCTTTACGATGCCATCACGCAACGTTTATTTGTTTTGCCAGGAGATACATTAGTTTATCCAGGTCACGATTATCAACAACGTTGGGTTAGCAATATCGAACAAGAACGCACCACAAATCCACGTTTGGCTGGTAAAACACGCGAACAGTTCGTTGAAATTATGAATAACTTGAATTTGCCCGCGCCGCGTTTAATTGATCAAGCTGTACCAGCAAATCGTTACTGTGGTTTAGATGAAAACGAACGTACTCAAGCGGTTCAGAACAGAGAAAGCGACTCAGGTGTGTTCTGCATGATGCAAGCAGGTGGTACAACAGGACAAGATTTAGTTTCAGTTGCCAAACAAAATATCACTGAAGTGAATCCTGAAATGGCTCGTAACCTGTTGAAGGAAGGCGACATCATATTGATTGACACTCGTGAAGAAAGTGAATTTGCAGCAGGTCACATTGATGATGCGATTTTGATTCCACGCGGAACATTGGAGTTCAAAGTTAGTAGTGTTTCTGAACTCGCAAACAAATCAAAACCTGTTTTAATTTATTGTCGTACAGGTGGACGTTCTGCACTCGCTGCACAAACGTTGCAAACGTTAGGCTACACCAACGTACTTTCACTTGCAGGTGGTTTTGAAGGTTGGAATAAATAAAAAATTGGGAGATAGTAGGGACGTGGTGAGTGGCTGATTTTAATCACTTCTCACCTGTTTCTTTGTGTAATCAACCCTAAAATAAAAATAATGAGGAGTTAAAACATGGCACAACATCACACATTACTTATCGTTGGAGGCGGCGCGGCTGGTATGTCCGTTGCAAACAATATGCGTCGCATGAACAAAGACATCGATATTGCGGTTATTGAACCGAGTGAAAAACATTATTACCAAGCTGCGTTCACAATCATTGGAGGCGGTGAATCAACCTTAGATAAACACACTCGTAAAGAAGCTGATTTATTTGGTGAAAATATCAAATGGATTAAAGAGTTTGCGGATACATTCCAACCAGAAGAAAACAAAATTACGCTAAAAAATGGCGATGTCATTAGTTACGATTATTTAGTGGTTTGCCCTGGTTTTCAATTAGATTGGCATAAAATCGCAGGCGCAAAAGAAACCCTAAACAAAAATGGCGTATGCAGTAATTATTCACCTGAAACGGTTGAATACACTTGGGAATGTATCAAAAATCTTAAAGAAGGTCGTGCATTATTCACTCAGCCTGTGATGCCAATTAAATGTGCAGGTGCGCCACAAAAAATCATGTATATGGCAGCAGATAGATTCCGTAAAAAAGGTTTAAAAGACAAAATCAGCGTGGAATTTTTCAACGTTGGCACGGCGATGTTTGGGATTCCATTTTTTGCAAAACCGTTAGCCAAAGTAGTTGAAAGTTATGGTATCAAAACGCATTTTGCACAGAATTTGATTGCCGTTGATGGTGCGTCGAAAACGGCTACGTTTGAATTTACCGATGCAGACGGTAATAAAAAACAAACGGTTGAAAAATTCGACATGATTCATGTCACGCCACCACAAAGCGCACCTGATTTTATTAAATCTAGTCCACTTGCAAATGCCGATGGTCGTGTTGATGTTCACCCTAATACGTTGCAACACAATAAATTCCAAAATATATTTGGTTTAGGTGATGCGGCATCAACAACGAATGCTAAAACAGCGGCGGCAGTTCGCAAACAAGTTCCTGTTGTCGTGGATAACATTTTGCATTTAATGAAAGCCGAAGCGTTATCACCAAAATACGATGGTTACGGTTCATGCCCATTAGTAACTTCATTAAATACGGTTTTATTAGCTGAATTCAGTTACGACAGCAAAATTACGCCTTCATTCCCCTTTTTAGACCCACGCAAAAGTCTTTGGATTTGGTGGATGGGTAAAAAAATCGGTTTCCC
>CAIRCR010000426.1 GCA_903877065.1 uncultured Pseudomonadota bacterium | reverse complement strand
CAGTCGGTTTTGTTATAGTTGCCATACTGCCACGTTGTTATTTAGACAGCTTATTTTTAGTTTTAATTTTAATTTTCTGGAGATTACCCATGGTACAAAGAATTGCAATTAACGGTTATGGTCGAATTGGACGTTGTATTGTTCGTGCTATTTATGAATTAAAACGCCGTGGTGAATTTGAAGTTGTTGCTATTAACGATTTAGGTGATGCGAATACAAATGCACATTTAACGAAATACGATACAGTTCACGGTAAATTTGGTTTCGACGTTAGCGTTGAAGGTGATTACATTGTAATTGATGGTGATCGAATTCGTGTTTTGGCAGAACGTGATCCGTCAAAATTGCCTTGGACTGAACTAGGTGTTGACGTAGTTCATGAATGTACTGGTTTATTTGTCACTAAAGAAAAAGCCTCGGCTCATATTACCGCTGGTGCAAAAAAAGTTATCATTTCAGCACCAGGTGGCGAAGATGTTGACGCGACAATTGTTTATGGTGTAAATCACAACATTTTGAAAGCCAGCGACACAATCATTTCAAACGCATCTTGTACTACAAATTGTTTAGCTCCACTTGTTAAACCTTTGATTGATACCATTGGCATTGAACACGGTTTAATGACCACCATTCACTCATACACCAACGATCAAGTTTTAAATGATGTTTATCACAAAGATTTGCGTCGTGCGCGTGCGGCAACTCATTCAATGATTCCAACTAAAACAGGAGCCGCATCTGCCGTTGGTTTGGTTATTCCGTCGATGGTCGGAAAACTTGATGGTTTTGCGATGCGTGTACCAACCATTAACGTTTCAGTTGTTGATTTATCTTTCCAAGCGTCACGCAATACTACCAAAGAAGAAATCAATGGTATTTTGAAAGCAGCTTCTGAAGGTGAATTAAAAGGCATTTTGGCATATAACAATATTCCTTTAGTTTCACACGATTTTAACCATGATCCTGCATCATCTATTTTTGAATCATCGCTTACAAAAGTAACTGGTGGTAATTTTGTCAAAGTGCTTTCTTGGTACGACAACGAATGGGGCTTTTCAATTCGAATGCTCGATACCTCACTTGCACTCATGAACGCAAAATAAAATACTGGCGCGATTGAACACACGGTTAATCGCGCCAAACCAAACTCAAAACGATTAAATCCAAAATAGGTGACACGATGAGACGTACTAAAATTTTAGCGACATTAGGTCCTTCGACAGATAAAGAAGGCGTGTTAGAAGCTCTATTCAAAGCAGGTGTTGACGTTGTACGTTTAAATTTTTCTCACGGTAGTGCGGAAGACCACATTGCACGCGCTAATCGTGTTCGTGAAATTGGTAAACGAATGAATTGGCGGGTTGGTATTTTAGCTGACTTGCAAGGACCTAAAATTCGGATTGCTCGTTTCAAAAACAAAAAAGTGTTTCTCAATGAAGGACAAGGCTTTGCTCTCGATTTACATTTAGGCACAGATGATGGCGACGAACAGCAAGTCGGTTTTATTTATGAACCACTTGCCGAAGAAGTCGAAACAGGCAGTCGTTTATTACTCGACGACGGACGTATTGTGCTAGACGTGTTAAATGTTGAAAACGGACGTATCAATTGCACCGTTATTGTCGGCGGTGATTTGTCAAACAACAAAGGTATTAACTTGTTGGGCGGCGGTTTATCGGCGGCGGCGTTAACTGAAAAAGATAAAGAAGACATTAAAACGATTGGGCAAATTGATTGTGATTTTGTTGCCGTTTCCTTTCCGCGTTGCGCTGAAGATTTACACGAAGCACGTCGTTTACTCAAAGAAGTTGGCTGCCTAGCAGGTATTGTTGCAAAAATTGAACGCGCAGAAGCTGTTGCAAACGACCAAATCATTGACGAAATCATTTTAGCATCTGATGTCATTATGGTTGCGCGTGGCGATTTAGGCGTTGAAATTGGTGATGCTAAATTACCCGCGATACAGAAAAAATTGATTAAACGCGCCCGTACATTGGATCGCGTTGCAATTACGGCAACACAGATGATGGAATCCATGATTGAAAACCCGATTCCAACCCGCGCCGAAGTATTTGACGTTGCGAATGCGGTTTATGACGGTACGGATGCCATTATGTTGTCTGCTGAAACAGCATCGGGAAAATATCCTGTCAAAGCTGTTGAAGCCATGAATCGTATTTGTTTGGAAGCGGAAAAACTCGATATTGTGCGTGTGTCGCATCATCGTGTAGATAGAGAATTTAAACGTGACGAAGAAGCGATTGCGATGGCGGCAATGTATATGGCAAATCACACTGATGTTCGTGGCATTGCGGCTTTAACAGAATCGGGAACAACGCCACTTTTAATGTCACGCATAAGTTCTGGATTACCTATTTTCGCTCTAAGTTGCCAAGCAAAAACACTTGCTAAGGTCACGCTATATCGTGGCGTGATTCCTGTGTATTTTTCGCATGAAGCACAAACGCATGGCGAGGTAAATCGTGACATTGTTGCACAACTACGAAAATATGGCATGGCTAGCACTGGTGATAGATTTATCATTACGAAAGGTGATTTAGCGGGTGCGAAAGGCAGCACAAATGATTTAAAAATTATCACAGTCGGACACCCGTTAACGCCTTAAAATGGCACACTAAATATTTAACTATTTCAAAATAAAAACAGAAGGAAATTTCGATGAGTACTGAATTTGATACTTTAGTGAACCAGCTACGCGCTGAATTTGTTGCCGAATTCCCTGAGCGTTGTGATTCTTTGGAGGAATGTCTCTTAGCATTTGAGGACGGGCGTGAAGGGGCATTTGACGATATGTATCGACGTGTTCACAGTTTAAAAGGTGCTGGTAGTCAATTTGGTTTGTCAATCGTGACTGCAATTTGTCATCAATTTGAGAGTTTTTTAAGTAGTGGGTCATTAAGCACCGACCAATTAAGCCTAAGCTATGCACTCAGTTATGTTGATTTGTTAAAGCGTGTTTCTGAATGTATTGGGGCGGAAAAATCTTCTACGGTCGAAATTGAACACGAGCTAGAAGAATTAAGAAAATCAAGTATGCCAGATCATGCGGCAGTTTTATTGATTGAACCATCTCCTTCACGTCGCAAATTATGTCAAGGTGTGCTGAGTTCTTTAGGTTTACGCGTTGTTCTTCAAGAGCGTGGAATGCCAGCGTTAGAACAGCTTTTGCACGAACCGTTTGATTTATTAGTGGCGGCACGCGAATTACCTGATTTAAATACGGTTGCAATCGTTTCGGCATTGCGTGAATCGAACTGTCGAAATAGACACATTCAAGTCATTTTGGTCAGCAGTAATGCGGCACCGATTCCAGAATACCTAGATATTCACGCTGTTTTAGCGCGTGACGCGCAATTTATTCCTAATTTAGCCAAAGCAACTGGCGAAATTTTGCAACATCATCAATAAATCAAGTAAAAACAGGTTCAAGGTAAAAACGCAAATTTTGCATTTTTATCTTGATCCTTTCTCCATTATTGTTTCCCGCTCGATACACTTTCAATCATGAACATCAATTCTCAAAAACTTTCTAGCGCACGATTCGCGCAAGCCACTGATGCGTTTGTCGAAATTTTTACAGCATCTGTTGATTTCGACAAGCGAATGGCAAACCAAGATATTCAAGGCTCACTGGCACACGCAAAAATGCTTTGCAAAGTGGGCGTTTTAACAGACATTGAACGAGATTTAATTATTCGTGGTTTGACACAAATTGAAGGCGAAATTCAACGCGACGAATTTGAATGGTCAATTGAGCAAGAAGATGTTCACATGAATATCGAAGCTCGTTTGACGCATTTAATTGGCATCGCAGGTAAAAAATTGCACACAGGACGTTCGCGAAATGATCAAGTGGCAACAGATATTCGCCTATATTTACGGGATGAAATTACGGCAATTGGTGGCGAATTGAAACGCTTGCAAACGGCGATTTTAGATTTAGCCGAGCAACATACCACTACAATTATGCCTGGCTTTACGCATTTACAAGTCGCACAACCCATTATTTTTGCTCATCATTTAATGGCGTGGTTTGAAATGTTAAATCGTGACGCGGATCGTTTGCGTGATTGTGCAAAACGGTTGAACGTTTCACCATTAGGCGCGGCAGCGTTGGCGGGGACGAGTTATCCGATTGATCGTCATTTCAGCGCAGAATTATTAGGTTTTTCGCGTCCTTCTGCAAATTCGCTTGACTCAGTGAGTGATCGTGATTTTGCAATTGAATTTACGGCGGCGGCGAGTATTTTGATGATGCACTTGTCGCGTTTTTCGGAAGAATTGATTTTGTGGGCGAGCGCACAATTTGATTTTATTGATATTCCTGATGCGTTCTGCACGGGTTCGTCAATTATGCCGCAAAAGAAAAATCCCGATGTTCCCGAATTAGTGCGAGGTAAATCAGGACGTGTGACAGGGCATTTAGTCGCACTTTTGATGCTGATGAAAAGTCAGCCGCTTGCTTATAACAAAGACAATCAAGAAGACAAAGAACCGCTTTTTGATACGGTCGATACGTTACTAAATTGCTTGCGTGCTTACGCCGACATGATTCCTCATTTGACAGCTAAAAAAGAAAATATGTATCGTGCTGCAAAACAAGGTTTTGCAACTGCAACCGATTTGGCGGATTACTTAGTTCGTAAAGGTTTGGCGTTTCGTGACGCGCACGAAATTGTCGGTTTAGCCGTGCGTTTGGGTGTTGAAACAAAACGTGATTTGTCAGAAATTTCGCTTGCAGAATTACAAACTTTTTCACCGTTGATTGGTGAAGAAGTGTTTGAAATTTTATCGCTCGAAGGCTCCGTTGCTGCCCGTTCACATATTGGCGGAACAGCTCCCGAAACTGTGAAAGCTGCGATTTTAAACGCCCGTCATAATTTATAAATTTGTAATTGCAGCGTTTGGTTGGGTAATGCTACACAAGTAATGCTCCGAAAAATTCCAGTAAAATCAGTTACTCTATGCGATTTGAATGGTTGGAATAAAAATGGTACGAGAAGTTTGCCCACACTGTGGAAGTGAAAAATACAAAAAGAATGGTCATATTCATAACGTAAAACAAAACTATCGTTGCAAAGAATGTGGCAGGCAGTTTGTCATGGATTACAAGTCCAAAGACATAGGTGATTTTAAAAAAGACTCGATAAACAAAGCGTTACTAGAGAGAAAT
>CAIRCR010000425.1 GCA_903877065.1 uncultured Pseudomonadota bacterium | reverse complement strand
ACATTTAGCGATCGTGAATTAAGTTTAGCGGGACGCGTCAATTATCTAACGCACTCGGGTAACCTCGCACAATGTTTAGTTAATTTCGAGCGCCCTCTGCTTCGCTTACCGAATTTAGCTATCCACCTCAATCGCGGTGTTAATGAAGATGGGTTAAAATTCCAAAAACAACATGAATTGGCGTTGATATTTGCCGATATTTTAAATCAATTGACACCCAGTGCATTCACTGATTTTACAGAACTGTTGCAAGCTGAATTACCCAATGATGCAGAGCAAATTCTTTCATGGGATTTGAATGTTTACGATACACAAAAAGGGCGTTTTTGGGGTGCGAATAACGAGTTTTTTGCTAATGGACAAATTGATAACTTAGCCTCGTGCCATAGCGCGTTAACGGCTTTACTTGATGAAAAAAACCTACAAAACACACAAAGCACACTGGTTTGTGCCTTTTTTGATCATGAAGAAGTGGGCAGTGAAAGTCATTGTGGTGCGTCAGGCAGTTTTTTAACAGACACGTTACAACGCATCAGTGACGCAACATCACAAAGTTCACAAGATTTTGCCAGAGCTTTGGCGCGAAGTTTTTTAATTAGCGCAGATATGGCACACGCTTATCATCCCAATTTTCCGCAAGTTTACGATGCCGCGCACACCGTTCACGTCAATCAGGGCGTGGTGATTAAAGTGAATGTCAATCAGCGCTACACTTCAGATGGTGTTTCGGAAGCGATGTTTATGCGTTGGTGTGAACAGGCAAAGGTGCCGTATCAAATGTATTCGCATCGAAATGAATTACCTTGCGGCAGTACGATTGGCGCGATGGTTTCCGCAAAATTAGGCGTGCGTAGCGTTGATGTTGGCAATCCAATGTGGGCAATGCACAGTTGCCGTGAAAGTGCTGGTGTTTGCGATCACAGCGCAATGATTGCTGTAATGAAACAATTTTTTCAATCAACTTAAAAGCAAAAAGAGCCGTTAAAGCAACTCGCTGTGCTTGTGCGATAATGCTACGTTATTAATTTCAAATTATCAGCGACACGAACCTATGCCTTTACGTTACATCAAAAAAATATTGAGCGCGTCCGTTTACGACGTTGCGATTGAAACTCCGTTGGATTTTGCCCCCGCTTTATCACGTCGCACACAAAACCACATTTTTCTCAAACGTGAAGATTTACAATCCGTGTTTTCGTTCAAATTGCGTGGTGCGTACAACAAAATGGCGTTACTGAGTGAACATGAAAAAAAGTGTGGTGTCATTGCCGCATCAGCAGGAAATCACGCGCAAGGTGTCGCGTTAGCGGCGCAACGTTTGGAAATTAACGCACTCATCGTCATGCCAACAACAACACCTGAAATTAAAACGAAATCCGTCAAAGCAATGGGCGCAGAAATTGTTTTATTCGGAGATTCTTACAGCGAAGCCTATGAACACGCTCACAAACTCGCGCAAAAATCGGGGCGTGTTTTCATTCATCCTTACGACGACGAAGACGTCATTGCGGGGCAGGGAACGGTTGCAATGGAAATTTTGCGTCAACGAACAGGGAAAATAAATGCGATTTTTATTCCCGTTGGTGGCGGTGGTTTAATTGCAGGCATCGCGGTTTACGCAAAATTTGTGCGTCCTGATATTAAAATTATTGGCGTTGAACCCGAAGATTCTGATTGTTTAAATCAAGCCTTAAAAGCAGGGGAGCGCGTTGTTTTAGAGCAAGTGGGTTTGTTTGCCGACGGCGTTGCAGTGAAGCAAATTGGCGCAGAACCGTTTGTATTAGCGCAAAAATATGTTGATGAAGTGATTACCGTTTCAACTGACGAAATTTGTGCGGCAATTAAAGATATTTTCGATGACACGCGCTCCATTGCAGAACCCGCTGGCGCGTTATCAACGGCTGGTTTGAAAAAATACGTTGAACGTGAAAAATTAACAGGTGAAACACTTATCGCCATCGACAGTGGCGCAAATATCAATTTTGACCGTTTACGCTACGTCGCTGAACGCGCTCAAGTCGGTGAATATCGAGAAATTTTATTAGCCGTTACGATTCCAGAAATCGCAGGAAGTTTTTTGCATTTTTGTCAATTATTGAACGGGAGAAATATCACCGAATTTAATTACCGTTATTTCGATTCAGCAAACGCCCAAGTTTTTGTTGGTATTTCAAGCAGTGGCGAAGTCAAAGACCGCGCCGCGTTGATTTCACATCTACAAACACAAGGCTTTTACGTCGTCGATATGACCGCAAACGATTTAGCCAAAGAACACATTCGTTACATGGTCGGCGGCCACGCACCTTGTGCATTAAACGAAGTCATTTACAGCGTCGAATTTCCTGAGCGTCCGAGCGCGTTACTCAATTTTTTAACCGAATTGGGTGGTCGTTGGAATATCAGTTTGTTTCATTATCGCAACCACGGCGCGGCGTTTGGCAAAGTGTTGATGGGGTTGCAAATCGAAGCCACGCAACAAGCTGATTTTCACACGTGTTTGAATACGTTAGGTTTTGGTTATCACGAAGAAACCAGTAATCCCGCGTATCGCTTATTTTCAGGTGGACAAGCGAAATAATGTGGCACGCTGTTTTACTTTTCGTTCTAACCACGTTGTTAAACGCGGCGCACGCTAATGATTTCAAGGCAGAAGTGAAACACGCCGAAACAAATGTCCAGCACGGCGAATATGTTTTAGTCGCCGATTTAGATTATCACCTCAGCCCGCAAGCTCAAGAAGCCTTAGAAAATGGCGTGCCGTTGTTTTGGCGAATTGAAGTTAAATTACAAAAACAGCGTGATTATTTTTGGAATAAAACCGAACTAAAACAAATTTTGCGCTATCGTTTGCACTATCACGCATTATTAAATATGTATCGCGTGCGAAATGAAAACACGGGGGCGGTAAATAGTTTTTCAACGCTTTCAGCTGCGTTAAACAACATGGGAACGATTCGGGATTTTTTATTGATTTCGACTAAAAATTTAACATCTCAAACACTTTATGCCGTTGCAATAAAAGTGTATTTTGAAGATGGTGAATTGCCGTTACCGCTACAAACTCAAGTGATTGCAAATCCACAGTGGCAATTGTCTAGCGAGTGGACACTGTGGAATTTATCGAATTAACACACAACTTAACGTAAAAAAGGTAACTCAAATGCTAAATGAAATTAAACACGTCCGTGCCACAGCGCAATTGCTACACAGTAAAACCGAAGTCGAAGCGGCTTTAGATTCGATGGCAAAGCAAATTAACCAACTTCTTGCGGACAGAAATCCGTTGGTTTTGTGTGTGATGAATGGCGGTTTAGTTGCTGCGGGGCAATTGTTGACACGCTTAACAATGCCGCTAACCGTTGACACGATTAACGCAAGCCGTTACCAAAATAAAACGGTCGGCTCTGAAATTGAATGGATTGTAAAACCACGCACGTCGTTGAAAAATCGCACAGTGTTATTGATCGATGATATTTTGGACGCGGGAATTACGCTTGCGGCAATTTATGATTATTGCATCGCAGAAGGCGCGAGTTCAGTTTATACGGCAGTTTTATTAGACAAAGATTTGCCGCAAGATAAACCGCTTACCGCTGATTTTGTGGGTTTAAAAGTCGTAGATCGTTACGTTTTTGGTTACGGCATGGATTACAAAGGTTATTGGCGAAACGCCGATGGCATTTATGCGTGTGCGGAATAATTGAATAATTGCAGAAGCATTTTTAGGCTTTTTGATCTTCGAGCTCATAGCAAAGCAGGTGTTTATCATCTAAAATTTATAGCTCCCAAACAGGATGCTCAATATAAGCTTTTTTATTAAAATAAAATTTATAGCAGGATTTTGTT
>CAIRCR010000424.1 GCA_903877065.1 uncultured Pseudomonadota bacterium | reverse complement strand
TAAAGATACTTTGATTGGTGGTGCAGGTGCTGATGAATTAACTGGTGGCAATGGTGACTTGCTTGCGGATCTGTTCATATATACGTCATTGAGTGACAGTCTTGTTGGTACGAATACTTATGACACCATTACAGACTTTAGCCGAACCAATCACGATAAAATCGATTTAAGGGAGATTGATGGTAATCTTGTCGTGACAGGTAATAATGCTTTTACTTTCATTGGAACGGCATTATTTTCAGGTGCTGGGCAATTACGGTATGACCAGGGTTCGAATAATACCGTGGTGTTGGGTGATGTTGACGGTCTGCACGGGGCGGATTTCGAAATTGTACTTTCTGGACTTATTCAGTTGACTGCAGCCGACTTTAAGTTGTAAACGCTGAGTAGCTAAACCAGCTCAAAACCGTCCTCTTGAGCAATCGAGAGGGCGGTTTTTTGTTGTGGCGACTGTGGATTTGAATTTTCGATATTTTTTCAGACAAAACTCACGTTAGCCTTTATCATATCGGCTCATTTATTCAGCAATTTTAAAGGTTTTAATATGCAAATTAGTAACAATACTGCCGTTTCCATTCATTACACACTCACTAAAGATGACGGTGAAGTTATTGACAGCTCTATCGATGGTGAAGTTCTTTCTTATTTACACGGCACGGGTAACATTATTGCAGGTTTAGAAAAAGCCTTAGACGGCAAAAATGTGGGTGATAAATTTACCGCTCACATTCCAGCCTCAGAAGCTTATGGACAAATTTTTGAAGATCGCGTCCAAGTTGTTTCGCGTGAAATGTTTGATGGCATTGACAACGTTGAAGTTGGAATGCAATTTCACGCAGACGTGAGCGAAGGTCCAGGTATTGTTACCGTAATCGCAGTTGACGGTGAAAATGTAACGGTTGACGGCAATCATCCATTAGCGGGAATGCCGTTGAATTTTGAGATTGAAGTTATTGACGTGCGTGCGGCAACCCAAGAAGAAATTGAACACGGTCACATTCACGGTGCTGGTGGGCATCACCACTAATCGTTTCGATTTTCAGGAGTAACGTTTATGGCTTTTATGCAAGGGAAACGGGTTTTGATTGTCGGTTTAATCAGTAATCGCTCGATTGCATGGGGAATCGCACAAGCAATGCACCGTGAAGGCGCGGAACTCGCTTTTACCTATCAAAATGAAAAATTGCAAAGTCGCGTTGAAACACTTGCCGCAGAATGCAATTCATCAATTGTTGTTGAATGCGATGTGAGTAGTGACGAACAAATCAACCATGTTTTTGCGGAGTTGGGAAAGCATTGGGACAGTTTAGATTGCATCGTACATTCAGTTGCGTTTGCGCCGCGTGAAGCCTTAGATGGTGATTACGTTGAAGCGACAACCCGTGAAAATTTTCGTATTGCTCATGACATTAGCTCTTACAGTTTTACTGCATTGGCAAAAGCGGGGCGTTCAATGATGGAAGGGCGAAATGGTTCATTGTTGACGCTCAGTTATTTAGGTGCTGGACGTGCTATTCCAAATTACAACGTGATGGGTGTTGCGAAAGCGAGTTTAGAAGCTAACGTGCGTTACATGGCTGCGGCGTTAGGAGCGGAAGGCACGCGAGTTAATGCGATTTCTGCGGGTCCAATTAGAACATTGGCGGCTTCAGGTATTAACGATTTCAAAGCAATGTTAAGCAAAGCGGCGGATGCGTCACCTTTGAAAAAAAATGTCACCATTGAAGAAGTAGGTAATGTAGCGGCATTTTTATGTTCTGATTTAGCGTCTGGAATTACTGGCGAACTTACTTATGTGGATTGTGGCTACAACATTATGGGATTAGCCTCGATTTAACATGGATAAAAATGGCGGCGATATATTCCAAAAATATCGCCGTTATTTGAATGATTGTTCAATGTAACGTTTTTGTTTTTTAGGCGTTATTTTATCAACTTCAACCATAATCAAACTGTCGATACAATTGTTGAAATCGGGATCGATATTGAAATCAATAAAATGACAGCCTTTATCCACGCATAATTCAACATATTGTTTATAAAGTATCGGCACTTTTACGCCCAATTTTTTTAATTCACCATTGAGAATTTTAAAGCTAGTTGGATAATCATAGTTAAATTCCGTCACAGCAAATTGTTGATAAGCGTCCGAGATTACAAAAGGTCGCCGTGCATTAGCGGGGAAAAGATCGGTACTAAATTGTTGCTGATAAAAACCAATAATCAATTCTTTTGCCAGTTGAGGATAAGCGTTACTCATGCTCACTGAACCAAACAAATATTTTACTTCAGGGTTTTGGCGTAAATAAGCCCCAATTCCATACCAAAGATAATCCAAACTGCGCTGTCCCCAATAACGTGGTTGAACAAAACTACGTCCCAATTCGATGCTCTGTGGCAAATAATTTTCAAATTCACCATGCAAGTCAAATAACGTGTGTGAGTAAAAGCCTTCGACTCCGCGAGTAATCATAATTTCAGCTCCTTCACCGATTCGATATGCACCAACAATTTCCAAATCATTATCGTCCCACAGCACAATGTGACGATAATATAAATCAAATTTATCCATATCTACCGCAAATCCAGTGCCTTCTTCGACGGTTCTGAACGTAAATTCACGCAAACGCGCAATTTCACCCATTACAGGGCAATCATGTTGAAATTGATAAAGAAAAATCTTTTTGCCGTCATGTGTTTCGCCGAGCAAAGTTGATTGATAGAGAGCTTTTTTGATTGCCTTAGAATTTGCGGGATGCGCCAGGGTGACAACTGTTTCAAACAAGGCGGCTTTACGCTTTTTAACCAAATTTAAAACGTGTCTGCGAAAACGTTGGCACAACTGCTTATTATCTTCTTCGCTGTTAGCAAATGCAGAATAGGGAATTGGCGTGCCTACTTGAAAGGTAATCGTTTTATTTTTTTTATTAAACATTTCTTTGACAAGCATCATTGTTCCAAATGGCTTGTAAAGTGTGGATAAACTATAAAATAAAGCTGAATTTTTAGCTTTAATATGAATAGGTAAAATAGGTGATTGAGATTTTTTTGCCAATTTTAGAAAGCCACTTTGCCACTTGCCGTCACGCACACCTTTTGGCGTAATGCGTGATACTTCGCCAGCTGGAAATATAATAATAGCTTCTTCATTTTCTAAAGCCGCCTGCATCATCTGATACGTTTCTTTCAACTTCTTTTTGTCTGAGAAGACATCGACAGGAAAAAACAAAGATTCCAAAGGCTGAATGTGTAGCAGTAATCGATTGGCAACGATTCGCACATCTGGACGCACGGAACGAATCAATTTTATTAACGCTAAACCATCGAGTGTTCCGATAGGATGGTTAGCAACAATCACTACACGACCTTGAGCGGGTATATTATTGTAGGAATTATTATCGACTTGATAATTGAATTTGAAATAAGTAAGCAACTTATCGAGAAAAGCAAATCCGCGTAAATGCTGGTTTTTGTGAATTACTTCATTGAAATCATCTTCATGAATTAAATTTTTTAACACGTTAATAACTAATTTATTT
>CAIRCR010000423.1 GCA_903877065.1 uncultured Pseudomonadota bacterium | reverse complement strand
ATTGGTGTTATTACAGTAAACCGCCAATGGTTGCGTGGTTGATTGCCATTTTTACAGGGATTGGCGGCGATTACGCGCCTGTAGTTCGTTTACCGACGGTGGTTCTTGGCACTGTTTTTTTGGGATATTTTTACGCCACAGCACGCGCATTTTATTCCTCTCAAGCGGCGGCTTTTGCAGTGTTACTTATGCTTGCTATGCCGTTTAATGTATTAGCCAATTTGACAATGACCATTGATCCGTCGCTTTATTGTTTTTGGATGATGAGCCTTTATTACTTGCATCACGCATTATTTGAGAATCAGCAACGTGCATGGTTTTTGGCTGGAGTTTCTACAGGTGCGGCGTTACTTAGCAAACAAGCCACGTTATTTATTCCGTTGATGTTGCTTTGTTTTTTGCTCATAAATCAAAACAGACGCGCTTTATTAAAACGTGAATTTCTTATTTATTTATTGCCTGTTGTTGTGTGTTTAATTCCGATTTTGCTGTGGAATGCACAACATGATTGGATTATGTTTTCACACAGTAAAGGACATTTTGGCATCAAAGAATCCGTTACTTTCTTTAAACGCATTGAACAAGGCGCGACTTTTTTACTGTTTCAATTATTACTCGCAACGCCTGTAATTTTTGTTGTGATTGCAATTATGAGCGTTAAAACGAGCCTTCGATTTATTCATTTGCCAGAAAAAGAACAATTTTTAGTTTTGATGGGACCTATTCTATTGCTGGGGATAATGGCATTGAGTTTTGTGCAAAAAGTACAAGGCAATTGGGCTGTCCCGTTTTATTTCAGCGCGTTGATTTTACTTAGTGGGCAATGGTCAAACGGAAACTGGAAAAAATCACTCAAAATTGGTGTGTTCATCGGTTATGTTATGGTGCTACTGACTTATGCACTGCCACTCGTTATTCAAGCATTTCATTTGCAAAATACAGTGGTCGATCCGATTCACCGATTTAGACATTCGCAGGATTTGGCGAAATCAATTGACGAACAGCGACACAAAATTTTGGGTGAAAAAAATGCTTTTGTTTTAACGGTTGGACATCGATTTTTAACCAGTCAATTAGCGTTTTATTTGCCCGATCATCCGACAGTTTTTCGTTATGAAGAGAGCGGTCAAGTCGTTTCACAATATGAAGTGTGGCAAAATTCCGACGATTACATTGGTAAAAATGCGTTTATTGTTAGCGATAGAGACGAAGCGGCGATTCCTGATGTTTTGAAATCGGCATTCGTGACATTTTACAAAGTGGGTGAAGTGCCAAATCCAATGAATCAAACCACGCATTACTATTTGTTTATCGGCGAATCGCTCAAATCGTGGTCGCCAATAAATAGCAAAACGCATTGAATTGAAAGGGAGTAACGTTTTTTGAATTTCATGAAATTAGAACGCCGCTGGCGCGAGTTAATTATTCTGTTGATTTTAGTTTGTGTCACCACCCCCATTTTTTGGTTAACGGATTTGGATTTTCAAGTTGCCGCATTGTTTTATTATCCAAGCGAGGGAAATAATCCGTGGACTTCGCAAGACTGGTGGTTGTGGAATTTTTTGTATCACTACGCTTCTGCTTTCACGATTATGACGTTAATAGGTGCGGCAGCAACGGTCGCATTGGGCTATTTTTTTTCGAAATGGCAACACTTACGCAGATCGGCTATTTATTTATTTTTGGTCATCGCGTTAGGACCTGGGTTGGTTGTGAATTTGGTTTTTAAAGATCATTGGGGACGACCACGCCCTTTGCACATGACTGAATTTGGTGGGCAAGATCATTATATTCCGCCGTTGCAAATCGGACATACCGCTGGAAAATCATTTGTTTGTGGACATTGCTCTGTGGGATTTTCAGTATTTTCACTGTATTTTTTATCACGAAAACGCAAAGGCTTTTATTTTGCCTTAACACTCATTTTCAGCTCACTGCTCGCATTTACACGATTGACAGCGGGCGGACATTTTTTGTCGGATATTTTATGGTCGGGATATTTGGTTTTTTTTGTTGCGTGGCTGGTTTATTACAGTTGGTATGCGAGAATTGATGTTCAAATAACGGATTGAATCCCGTGTTTCACAAAATAGGCGGTACTAAACTGATACTGCTTTGCTTCTGTAACACATTAGTTGAAGTCTTTAGTTATTGGCAAATTCGACTAATTCATCAAGCAAGACATTTAAAATTTCAACACTACGAAAATAAGTTTTACATTCGAGCAAAAAATTATAACGATAGGCTTCGGCACATATTGTGATTGTGTTTAACGTGTCGTAATACGTCTGAGTTCCAACATTAAAACCTGCTTCTTTGACGACTTGCTCTAATAATCGGTTTAATTTGTGCGTGTGCGGATAAGCTCCATATTCTGTTTTGGTTTCAAGCAGGTGTTTAAGCAATAATTCAAACATTTGCTGATAATGAAAGCAGTGAATCGCACAATCTTTAACAGGTGACTTATCCAGCAAATCACACGTTATTGCGTGTTCCCATGCCTTACCGCCTAAGTTTTGAACGTTCTCAAATTGTTTTAGTTTTTCTGCATACATAATTTTCTACCTGTTAATGATTGTGCTTTGATTGTGTAACGCATTAGTTGAAATCTCCAGTTTGTGAAATTGCCGCTTGGGCTAATGACTCTGAAATAGTGACTGAAATCATGGTTTGATTCTCACAAATTTGGACGAT
>CAIRCR010000422.1 GCA_903877065.1 uncultured Pseudomonadota bacterium | reverse complement strand
TGTAAAGATAAGACCGTGATAAAGGGTTGTTTGCTGTATTACTTCCCGCAGGCTTTATTTTTTTGTAACGTACTTTTCTGTCAATCATTGAGTAAACCACGCCCATTGATTTTGCGAACGATTCTATTGTTACTAAGTCATTGTTTTCTAACCGCATTTACTGTCTCCGCAACTTAAACAAGTAGCGCAACCGTCCATGATAATGACCGCTTTTGTATTACACTTAACGCAAACCGTCGCGTTCTCTGGGTAGTCGGACGGTGTTTTCAAATCAAATTCAGCGCGTTTTTGTGCGATAAATTCTTGCTGATGGTCATCGGGTTCAACTTTTAGATTTAAGTGTTTTTCGATAACGTAACCAATCTCAGCAACTAACGACGGCATAAATACTCCCCCCTTTTTCCAGTAACCGCCTTTTGGGTCAAACACGCCTTTCAGTTCATCGACTAAAAATGTCGCATTACCTCCCTTTCGCCATATCGCAGAAATCAACCGTGTCACTGCCAACACCCACTGAAAATGCTCCTTGTTTTTTGAATTGATGAAAATTTCATACGGGTGACGTTCTTCGTCATTTAAAACCATGTCGTTGATAGTGATATACATTGCGTGGTCAGATTGTGGCGTTTTGATTTTGTAAGTCGAGCCAATTAAAACATCGGGGCGCGTTAAATTTTCGTGCATCAATTCTTTTGTTGATTCGGCGACGTGTTCTTTACCCGACACGACTTTATAACCCACGATTTTTTGTGTTATTGCGTTCATCTTGTGTGTACTGCCTTGTGATTTTCTTTGCTTTTTATCTCGAACCGCCGACCACAATCGACGCATTGCGTGTAATTTTTACTCAAGTAAATCGCCTTGTGCGGGTGCTGGCAAGGTGGTGGGTGTGGTGGCGAGTTCCACAGATTTATCGGATTTAGCCATCCTGGAATCATAAGTACCTCCTAAACATAAACCAGTAAAAAAAGATGGCGGCTGATACCGCCATCCCGAAATCAATCATTATGGCTCTATTTCTACAATGATGGTGTCATACCATCTCAACGCTTGAAATGTTCCAGTAGCGTATTTTTTATCGGTGTCTGTCACCACAGAAAATGGTTTACCTTTCTCAGTCGCTACCCAATGCCACTTATCTTTTCCGTCTACGTCCTTTCCATAAACTTCTTTTTTCTGGTAGCCGTTTTTTTCCAAGTGGGTGTTGAATGCGTTTGCCGAGACGAAACCTGTTTGTGGTGCTAAATCCTTCGGAGCGTAATAACGCGCTTGCACAGGCGAAACGATGTCAGATGCGCCAATCATTTTTAAGATGTCGAATCCTGTTGCTTGGGTTGCAATTTTATTTGCTCCTAAAACAGCTTGGTTGCCTTCGATGCCGAGCATATTGTAACCAAGCACCGCTTCTTTAATGATTGCATTATTAGTCGCCAGCTTTTCAAGTACGCTGGCTTCTACTTTTGGTGCTTCGCCTTTGGCTACCTTTTCGCATTCGATGAAGTAATTGCGATAATCATGCGCTCGTTGAGTTTTAGCCATCATCGCAATGTGCTTTGCCATATTCATAGATACAGCAAAATCTTTTGTCGGATTTGGGCTACTCGCCATTAGGGCGAGTTCAACAAAATCAACACCTTGTGCGAAGAAATTGTTTTCAACGATGTTTTCCTTTGACCATCTTGCCCAATTTGAACCATCTAAACCCAAATCCAAATACAAATCCCGTGCTGAAACAGAATTAACTTCTTGTTCGCCAATTTTTGAAAGTACGATTGGCACAAGTGGTCTTGCGTCCACAACATCAACTGGTGGTGGCGTTGTAAGCAAATCAATCAACGCTTGTTTATTAGCTGCGATTCTGTCACACATTTCTTGTGAATTAGCGACAACACCCATTGGTTCAGCAAGTAGCTTTCCGTCCTTAACATAGAGTCTTGCGCCAAGTATCTGAACATCGAGTACGATCTTAGCAAGGTATTCGTAAGTTGGTGGAATTTCTACTAAGCCGTTGCGTAACTCACCGTGCAGAATAAATCTACTCGTTGAATCACAAACCGATGCAATCATAGTAATGTGTTCTTTTTTGTGCCGCTTAACTACGTTGCGCTCATAGTCAAGAATTGTACCTAGTGATACGAATGATTTACGCGCCAATTCACGGGTCGTTGCCGTTTATCGTGACGTTACTGTAAATGAAAATCACACCCGACAGTATCTAAAAATGCCATCCTCTTTTACCCTGAAAGCTACGCCAATTTCTGTTAAAACTCTCACAGTGCGGTAAAGTTGTAATCGTAATAACGAAGGCGGTTCTTGATTCATATCCGCGTATATCACCAAAAGCTGCTGGTGTATTTGGTTTGTCGTTATTTGTGGCTGTGCTGCAATTATGCTTAACACAAGTCTGCGGTGTTTTGTGCGGTAATACTGTTTCATTTGATCACCTACATTTCTCGATGTTAATGCGTGACGTGATTGATTTACTTTCTGTCACGTCACGCTAAAAAAGTTAACGCGATTCAATCAATACGCTGTATTCCTTTACACCATAAGGCGTTTTATGCCCATTATACGTCACAGCTACTAAGTCACCTTTATCGACTAAGTAATCGCCATCACGACTTGTTACTGGCGAATCAGTTAGACCAAAAAAGATTCTGAAAATCTGATCGTCTTCGGTCTTGATAATAAGCGGTTGGTCGTAGGCTAAGACTTCACCAACGATTGTTTCACCTGCCGTCGGTTTCCAGTAAGCGTGCTTAATTTCTGCCCGTTGTTTCAATTCAATCAATCGCTGTTTGATTGTTGGTGTTGGTGTGCTGCCAAAGTTAGGAATTAAAGTCATTTTGTAAATCCTCACGTCGTCACGACGTTAATAGTTAAGTTAAATTTTTACTGCTGTTGCCAATCGTTCACCGAATTTATGATTTAAAACTTCAATCAACGTTTCGGCTGTGTCATCGAGTTCACCAAGAACCGTCCCCGTTTTACCGTTCACGAGTTTGAATCTGATTACTGCCCGTTTTGTTTTTTCTGCTTCTGTCATGGATATTTCCTTTCGCTATCACAGCGATAGTTGAGTTGTGAAAGTTGTGTTTTGGTACTGCTTTTTTTACAGGGCTTGTCACCCTATTTGTTTTGCGATTCCCCGTCTCGTCCCTGCGGGACTTCGCCGCTTTTGCTTTGCCCGAACCACCGTAGGTGGGAGGTGGTTTTTCCATAACGGGATTTTCATAATTAAACACATCTAGCCCTGTTAAAAATCTTTTTTAAATCATCGACAGCGCAACAACCGCAACAACTCTTAGAGTGTTGTTGCGTTGCGTTGCGGTAAAGTGTGCGAAACAGTTGCGCTATTGTTTCGTTTCGTTGCGCTGTTGCGGTGCTAGAACTAACCATAAGTAACCGTCGTAATACATTGATTTATAATTTTTTTCCAACTTATCCAAGTGTCTTTTTAACATGGTACGCTTAGAGTTTTCAGCACAATTTAAAAACGGGTAAGCAACGCAACGCAACAAATCTATATGAACGACTTGTTGCGGTAAAAGTTGCGGTGAATCTTTAAACATTTGAATGATTGATTGCGGTGGTGCTTCGCCACTTTTTTCAATTGCGGTAGAAATTGCGCTAAGGATATTTTGACTTGTTACATCTAATGGTTTGCCTTTTGATTTGTTGCTTGGCACATAATCAGATTGCTTTAGCACCAATGACGTTGTTTCTTTGCCGTCTTGTCTGATCAAACCCAATTCAACAACAACCGCTTCCATGTGAATATCTTGAAAATCCTCGCCGTCTTTCATTTTTTTACACGACATGATTGTTGTCATTGAATCCGTGTTGC
Source organism: uncultured Pseudomonadota bacterium (assembly GCA_903877065.1). Classification (GTDB taxonomy): domain Bacteria; phylum Pseudomonadota; class Gammaproteobacteria; order Methylococcales; family Methylomonadaceae; genus UBA10906. The sequence goes on along the minus strand of CAIRCR010000422.1, from coordinate 485 downwards.
GCGTCATTTCAATAGCAAAGTCCATATCGTTAATGAAGTTAGACGCGCCACGCATACCTTTCGTAGCATCTTTGCCGTAGTGGTGAATGATTAACGAACTGGTTTCACCGTTGCGACACGTTTCCTTAATCAATCGCAATGCCTTAGCTACTTGGCATGGTGCGTTCTCATCGGTTTCATTAACCAAACTAGCAAAGGTATCGAACACGACTAAAACAGGGTTGATTTCTTTAATGGCGGCTTTCAAATTATCCATATCGTCCTTGTTGTCGATGCTGATATTGTCATCAAGTACCAATAAGTTACCGTTAAAATCACTTTCAGCTATTCGCAATGCCTTTAGTCGCCGTGCTAATGCGCCTTTACCTTCACCGCACACATAAAGCACCTTGCCTGTTTTATAGACCTTATGCCCCATAAAATCAGCACCCGTGCATATTGAGTACACAATTCTCAAATCAGCAAAGGTTTTGAATGCCATTGAC
>CAIRCR010000421.1 GCA_903877065.1 uncultured Pseudomonadota bacterium | reverse complement strand
ATCTAAAAAGCTCGATTTTTACAAGCGAAGAAAGAAGCATTGTTTTTAAAGACTTTTTTCTTAACTTAATGGCATTGAGTCGTTACCCACAAAAAAATGAAAAACATATTACTGGCAAGAAAAATACACAACGTATTGAATCTAAACATCTTACTTTTCGTACTAGAGTAAAGCGACTTGCTAGAAAAACGATTTGTTTTTCTAAAACATTTTTGATGCACACGATTGTGTTTGGATTGTTCATCAATCGTCATGAATTTGGGTGTACTTAAATGTCATCCACAAATTTGGAACACCTCCCGGAACTACATCAAGCACCAAGAACACGAAGATAAACGAATTGAACAAATGAACTTGTTTTAATTGCCACCTGTTTGGTGGCTCACATTTTTAACCCGCTTTGAGCGGTTCATGTTTTTCAAGCCCCCAGCTATGCTGGAGGTTTTTGACTTTTTTGTCCTGATTAGTGTTTACAGATCAGTAGCCCTGTGTCACAAAGTCCGTTTCATTTCTCGTTGTGTAATTTTAAAGTCGGAAAGTTCTAATGATAAGATTTGCGCGTAAAAAGCAGATCGAAAAAGTTATGAACAATTAGCGCAAGTAAAATTAAACTTGTACCGACGATAATGTTTATAGTCATCGGCTCATTATTTACACTGTGTCCAATCCAAAGCGAAAGTACAGGACTCATCAGCGTCACAAGCGAAACTTGCGTTGCTGTTCGATGCGACAACAAATAGTAATACAGCATAAAACCAACTGGTGTGGCGATAACACCTAAAAATAGTACCGCGAGAAAACTGGTAAGTGAAAACTGTGCAGGAATTTGTCCACTAAAACTATTCCAGGTGACGAGATAAAGCGGCAGTGAAACTAACAAACCACCAGTAACTTGAGTGAGCGGCGGTAATTTATGAGAAATTCGTTTAATTGCAATTGCGCTGAGGGCTTGTAGTGAAACAGAAATTAGAACGCCAATAATGCCAAGCATTGCAGTTGAACTTAATTGTCCCGCTGAACCAAACATGATGCTCAGACCGATAATTCCGATTACATAAGAGAGTAATTTACCAATGGTTAAGCTACGTTCATTTAACCAAATGGCGGCAAAAAATGCAGTGACTAATGGTGTTAAGCCACTAATTACTGAAATCCAGCCAGAAGGAATAAATTGCGCCGCCCAATAAACAACAGCCATTGCCCCGTAAATTTGCAAGGCAACGGCAGCATAAATTAAACAAGCTGGGCGTGAAACAGGCAGACGTTTTTTGAACAGAATTAAAAGTAAAATCATGCACACCGCGCCGATGCCCATGCGCGAAGTGACGCTCCATAAAACGCCTAACCCGTCAACGCTCCATTTAATTGCTAGCGGCGTGATTGCCCACAATAAAACCATTCCCAAATAAGCCGATAAAATACGCATAGTTTTAAAGTGGAGAATTGTTTTTAAGCGATTTGAGCAGGAGGAATGCCAATGATGGTTAGCCCCATGTCTTGAAGCATTGCCACATCGAGCTGTGAAATAGTTCGTACTTCACCTTTGCTTATCGAGTCCGACATCAAATCATTTGCCGTTGTAACGTGATAATAAGCCGAACCATCGCCAGCACTTGCCGAATCTAATGAAACAGGGGTATTTCCGTTGACAATTTTCGCGTAAGAGCCAGTGAATACAGGTGAATTATTTTGTATTGACACCAACGAATCGTAAGGTGTTTTTGCACCGCCTGTCGTTTCAAGATTTCCCGTAAAGGCTAAACCATGCAAAATTTCATGCGTAAGAATACTAATAAAATCATATTTACCCGCCACAGGTGTACCGCTAAACGACATTTGATTGATATTCGCAAGGTTAATGTAAAGCGTTGCATCAGGTGTTAAGCCGTTAGAATTTATTCCTGATGTTGATTCAGAAATAAATGCTGTGGTGCTTTGAGTTTGACTTGTCGTACTAACCAGTGTTGCACTGGTTTCTGCCAACGTTTTTGGTGAGGTTTGTTCCGTTAAAACTTGAAGATTAAAAGTCGTTTTCGAGCTAACGTATTTTCCGATATTTTCCAAAGCCGTTTTAACATTCGCTTCTACATTTGTAAGATTATTTCCCAAATTGGCTTGACTAAAATCAACTGAATACGGAAGGTTTGTTCCACCAGTTATTGTAGTCGGTGTAACGGGTGAGGCGGGATCAGTGACAACGACACCCCAAGAAGTCCAGCGACCAAATGACCCCAAACTTTCCCATGACGCAATAAGTGTTTTGTCTGTGAATTGAATTTGTGTACCTGTTGAAGCTGAATTTACATCAATAAAAGCCACATCATTTCCAGTGGTTTTATTTGTGACAACTACAGTGCCACGTTGAACATTGTAAGAATAATTACTTGAGCTTCCATCAAGGGTTACTGTTTCAACCATGCTAGAAATTTGAACGCCTGTTACGTCATGACCGAGCGTCACTTTTTCTTGTCCAGAATTACCATAAATAATCAAATCGTTGGTTGTTGCCGTGTAATTTTGGTTTTTATCCAATTGAAGTTGAGACAAGTTAAAAACACCGTTTCCTGAACTATCAAGAGATACAGAGCCTATCGCATTGGCAAAATTCAATGACTCGCTGTGATTTACGGCGAGATTTAGCGTTGCTAAATTACCCGTTGTTGATGAATTGATAGCAAGGTTGCCTTGCGAAGAAACGAGCAACGCTTGATTGAAATTAACGCCATTCAATGTCACTGATTCCACAGTGGAATCAATTTTGATACCGCTTACATTTTGAGCAATCGTGACCTTTTCAAAGCCCGTATTACCGTGAATGCTAAGACCATTCGTTTTAATGTTGTACGAAAGTCCTGTTCCTAAATTAACGTCCGCGCCTGTCATTGTTGTCACAGGCATCATTTTTTTGGGAAAAAAAGAATTGAATAATGAATTGAAATTAAATAACGAATTAAAATTGTAGTGGTTTGACATAATAAATCTCTCACATAAAAGTTTTTAGAATACAGCGGTGAAAAAGCATTTTCGTTAAATGCTTTTGATTCCGTAAGCGACAAGCGTACCAAAATTAAAATCAATATATCTAATTGATAAAAAACGTTTTTATTTTTTGTAAAATGAAAAATGGGGCAAATGCCACACATAAAAATTGTTGAACGGTGGATTTGATTATCAAAAAGTT
>CAIRCR010000420.1 GCA_903877065.1 uncultured Pseudomonadota bacterium | reverse complement strand
CTTTATTAGCTACTGGTGCATTAGCTTTAGATATTCGTGATAAAGAAGAACACGACGCTGACTACATCGCAGGTTCTAAACATATTAGCCGAGGTAAGTTAGAGATGAATGTCGAAGATGAAATCCCTGATTTAGATACTCCCATCATTACGTATTGCAATGTAAATTACCGTGGCGCACTATCAGCGGACACTTTGCGTACTATGGGATATAGCAATGTACGATATATTGAAGGCGGACTAAAAGCCTACCGTGCGTGGCAAAATCAATAATAAAAACAATTAAGTATTTTTTAACTGCAACAACAATGAGGTGTTTTATGTCAAAAGTGTTAAATGAAGTATTACTCGCAAATCGTGGTTATGTCGCTGGCTTCGAAAAAGGCGATTTAGCCATGCCACCCGCCCGTCAGTTTGCCATTTTAACGTGTATGGATGCACGTTTAGACCCTGCTAAATACGCGGGATTGAGTGAAGGTGACGCACACGTTATTCGTAATGCAGGCGGACGGGCAAGCGATGATGCGATTCGTTCACTCGTCATTTCGTACAAATTACTCGGCACAAAAGAATGGTTTGTCATTCATCACACGGATTGCGGTATGGAAACATTCACCGACGAAATTATGCGCGGTTTGTTAGCAAGCAGTTTAAAAACGGCGGGCGTTGATGCAAATGGCTGGCACGATTGCTGTGAAGGTGGTGGCTCACATGAAGCAAAACACATTTCATGGCTCACGATCAGTGATTTAGCACAAAGTGTTGTTGAAGATGTAACACGTATTAAAAATCACCCTCTCGTACCGTCTGACATCCCTATTTATGGCTACATTTATGACGTAAAAACAGGTGGATTAGTTGAAGTACCCGAAGCTACGAAAATAGGAGCTGTGCGTTAATCTCCCTGCCTTTAAGCTCAAAATCAATTTATTCAGTTGGTTTTGAGCATTTCAGATTCAAGATTTAAAAATTCTAGGAGTTGTATGAATACGTTTAATGAATCTCGTCGCCATTTTTTAATGAAAACTGGTTTAGGCGTTGCAGGTTTGACTGCATTACCATCAATTGCAAAAGCTATGGAAGGTATGGGAACGAGCGGCGATATGATGATGCCGAAAATAACACCCAATAAAGCCTCGCAAAATTTTCACCCTGATGTTGAATTTGATTTGTTTTGCAAACCTGCTGCTATTCAAATCTTAGATGGTTCAAAAACGAATTTATTGCAATACACCGCACGGTTGATAAAAGGTCCAAAAGATACACTTACATCACTGCCAAACTCGTTTTTAGGTGACATTATTCAATTGCATAAAGGGCAAAAGGTTCGTGTTAATTTGCATAATGGGCTTTCACAACCAACGGTTACACATTGGCATGGTTTGCACGTCCCACAAATTATGGATGGACATCCAATGTATTTTATCGATTCTGGTGAAACATTAGTCTACGAATTTGAAGTCATTAACCGCGCTAATTTAAATATCTATCATCCTCATCAACACGGCGTAACTGGCAAACAAGTTTATTTCGGTTTAGCTGGCGCAATCATTGTCAATGACGATGACGAAGCAAAATTAGATTTACCATCAGGTGAATTTGAAATCCCGCTTGTTATTCAAGATAAACAGTTCGATGGTGATAACCAGCTTGTTTATTCGTCGATGATGCACAATAAAATGACTGGGGTTACGGGCGATAAAATTTTAGTCAATGGTCGTCCGAATTTCCAATTAGATGTTGCAAGTCGTGCTTATCGGTTACGAGTTGTAAATGCTTCAACATCACGCATTTACAAACTGGCATGGAATGATGAAATGCCTATCACTGTTATTGGTGTTGATGGTGGCTTACTTGAACAACCAGAAGTAAAACAGTATGTGATGCTTGCACCAGGTGAACGCTTAGACATTTGGGCTGATTTTAGTGGACGCAACGAAGGTACACAATTAACGTTAAAAAGTTTGGCATTTTCAGGTGTGTTGCCAAAAATGGGCATGGGTATGCACAAAGGCGCAATTCCTGTTGGCAGCGAATACCCGATTCTTACTATTCGTGTGACTAAAAAAGTCAGCGAAACGCATAAATTGCCAATGCGATTATCAACATTTAAACACTACGAAATTAGTGATACCGCCAATCCTAACAACCCAATTCCTATTGGAATCAAAGAAGCTCCAATGTCTATGTTGCTCAATGGTCGTCCGTATGAATTCAATAATCCATTGCCATCAGAACGGGTGAAAGTCGGCAGCATTCAGTTGATTGAAATTTTTCACGCACACGGCGAAATGAAAAATATGAAAATGGACGGCGATGGTGAAATGAAACGTGGTGGAATGGGAATGGGTGGCATGATGGATTTGTCGATGGCGCACCCTATTCATTTGCACGGTCAACAGTTTGAAATTATCAGCCGTAGTTTTCGTGGTGATTCGACGGCTTATGACACAGTAAAAGATGGATTTATTAACAGTGGATTAAAAGATGTTGTTCTCGTCATGCCAATGGAAATCGTCAAAATTATCAAGCCTTTTCAAGATTTCAAAGGGCTTTTTTTGTATCATTGTCACAATTTAGAGCATGAAGATATGGGCATGATGCGTGAGTTTTCTGTGGAATAGCACTAACAACAATCGATTCAATCTAGTATTACATTCGGAAAATTATTAAAAATGGAAAATTTTACTCCACACACCTCGTTTTTAGGCGGCTGCTTAATTGGCTTATCTGCCGCCTCGCTGATGTACTTCAATGGAAAAATTGCAGGCATTTCTGGCATGATTTCAAGCGCGTTTGATATAAAAGATAAAGGTAATCACTGGAGATTATTTTTTCTAGCTGGATTGATTTTAGCCGCTGTCATGTTCAATTTATTTTCACCTTACGCACCAGCATCTTATTCACGCTCTACATTATCTTTGGTAATTTCAGGAGTTTTAGTTGGTTACGGTACACGGTTAGGGAATGGCTGCACAAGTGGTCATGCTGTTTGTGGTATAGCGCGATTTTCTATTCGTTCAATTACAGCTACGATTACCTTTATGAGTGTTGCAATTTTAACTGTATTTATAACGCACCATTTATTGAGAAATATAGAATGACAAAAAATATATGTTCATTACTCTGCGGTATTCTATTCGGTCTAGGTTTAACTATTTCGCAAATGAATAATCCAGACAAAGTATTAGCGTTTTTGGATATAACAGGCAATTGGGATGCGAGTTTGGCATTCGTCATGGCTGGTGCATTGATAACGTTAGCAACCTTACAACACTTTGTTTTGAAAAGCCAAAGACCAATTTTTGATACTGAATTTCATTTGCCAAAAAACAATACAATAATCAATAAATCCTTAATTTTAGGAGCAATAGTTCGGACAGTTTCTTCAACCTGCTATGCCGAAATAACGAAGCTCGGAATAAGCAGAAGAGGATTTAATCGAATTCAGGTCGATAGCTAAGT
>CAIRCR010000419.1 GCA_903877065.1 uncultured Pseudomonadota bacterium | reverse complement strand
TGAAAACCAAATACATAAGATGGCTTAGAAGAATACAAAATTACTTTCCTGCATTTGCTTTATGCACTTTATTTTTTTCAACCGTTTCATTTCTGAAGTAGTCTTTGTGGTAGTCGCCATTTTTATCAAGCACCTTTGCGCTCACTAAAAGCGTGGCACGTTGCTCAGGCGTTAATTTAATTTTAATTGTATTCATAAATAAGGCTCTGTCTTATGAGTTATCTATCTGGTTTAAAATAGGAATTACCAAAAAATGATCGTATAAACATCACATTTATTCAAAACCAACGTCCAATTATTATGCACTCAATTTACAAAAAAAACACCTGAATTGTCGGGTTACCCGACAATCTCAAGTTTGTACAAAAAAATCTCGCGAACAAACGCAGGAAAAAAACCACGCAAACAAACGCGAGAAAAAACCCGAGATTGTCGGGTTACCCGACAATCACAGTATTTTGTAAATTAATCATCATCGTCATTCATACGTGAGCGTCTTAAGTGTTCCTCAATAAGTAGCTGACGAATACTTGGATAGTCAAAATACGTTTTCACCTTTTTACCATCCTTATCATAAATCTCATCAAGACTTGGGAATTTGCCTCTTGCTGCATTCTCAGCTAATAAGTAGGCATGTCGCATATAACGTCCAACGACGGCATTGACAAATAATTTTTCATCCGTTGCTTTTTGGCTTGGATGCAGCTTTTCACCACGTTGCTTAGCTTCTGCTCTCAACTCCTCCGCTTTTTTGATTGTCTCGGTCTGATTGGGGCTAAGTTTAAGCTTGATTGCAATGTACCAAAGTTTCCATTTGGGATTGTTTGCTTTGACAACAATGATCTGATGGCTAATTTTAATTGCTCGATCCCGAATTTTTGTAATCAACAAGGCATACTTAGGCTTAGGAACAGGACGTATAACCGGAGGCTCTTTTGCTTCACGCTCATAATACACATCCAAAGCAAAACTCACTTCATCCAACATACGATTTTTATTGCTGTACATGGGAATAGCCATAATGAACGTTTTGGGGTAACGCAACTGTGGGCGATTTTTACTCAGATACTTGGTGAGTTTCGCTTCAATTTCACCTTCTTTATGTTCTTGCCCTTCTTTCAAAAAGGCTAATGTTTTAATGCCAGGCATCACTTCATTCGCATCAAACAAATCACGCCAACGTGTTTTTGTCCACGTTACATAATCCACTGCCCAAACATTTCCAAAATCATCATACGTTTTCAGCACTAAATCAAAATCAGCAGGCAAATTCACTTTTTCTTCTTCACTCATATTGCCAGCTCTATAGCGTATAGCTAATTGATAGCTCGTACTGAGCCGCAGGTAATGAAACCAAAAAATGATCAAATGCGGACGCGGATTGACGTCACGAGGGATTTTAAATCCAAAATCAGGGGCTTTTCTCATAAAAATATAACACTTGTCATGCGCATAAACACGGTTACGGTCAATTATAAACGTTATGGTTTTTAATAGTCACCAAGTTAGTTAGCTCAGTTGCTTCTAACTTATTTCCTTTTTACAACCACTACGAGGCAACAATTATGAACACAGTTATGGAAACAACATCAATCTCATCTTTAAACGTTGAAGCGACCGTTTTTGACAATGGGCTAACTTTAGCTGTTGTGGATGTCACTGCACTTTCAACCACCTTGAAAACAGCGGCAAAGACTGAAAATAAGTCTGATTTTGATACGGCATTAAACGGCATTATTGCTGAACGTGTGAGCTGGGAACAAAACGAGTTTGATCGCAGCAACAAAAAACTCTACGCCATTTTGCAAACCTGCTACGCCATGTTTCAAGCGATGAACAGCACAGATGCGGAAGCAAAAGCCTACAAAATCGCGTTCAACGAATTCTGCGAACGCAATCAATTTGTATTTAAAGGCTCAACCCATTTGACAGCCAAAATTGTGCGTTGTGTGTTTGGGGATGATCGCCGCCGTGTAAGCAACTATGGGACTGCCCTACGCATTGCAGCTGAGAAGAATATTAATCTCTCTAATTTCTTCACTTTCATTGAAACATGCGGCGGAGTTGAAGAAGTTCGTCGCGATAAAAAGGTAGGTAAATCTCCTGAAGCTCGCGCAAAAGTTGGCAAAGCCTCGCTGCACGGTGAAGTACTGGGTAGCGTTTCAAGCGATGTACTTAACGGTAAGTTTGATGCCTCTGCTTATACAGATGCAGTACTGCTGCTCGCTACGAAAGAATCTGACGGCTCTTTTGCTATCCGTCGCGTTATTCAAAACAGCACGGTCATTACTACTGCACTGGCAAGTTTGGCTAAGGACGTGAAAAAAGAAAGTGAGAAAACGGTTGTTGAAGATAGTGCCGTCAGCGATATGCAAGAGCGCGATAACGCGATTCATTTAGCCATCGCTGCTTAAATTTAACTAATTCGTGCTACTTGCGGCCTAGTGACCCAAGTAGCACTGCTTTTACCCATAGCTCAGTTGAGCGTGATTTTTACTTACTTTACTTGGAGAAGATACATGACAACAATTTACCCACAACCTATCAGTCCTAACGACTTTGCATTGAAAGTGGATACGCGTCTGCGTTTGCACAATGTATTAGAAGGTATTACCCCTGTTCCCGCGAATGGCGTTTGCGGAATTATTTTGTACGGACTATATGGATCGGGCAAAACAGCCATGTCCAAATTATTACCAGGCTGGATTGAAACTGCGAAAACCACTCAAGTTGGTGACGTTGGGCTAATTACGGATGAACATGGAGTGAATTATTCCTATCACTTTTGCCACATTGGAAACAATAGCACGACATTACTCACCAAAATTGAGTCTAGCTGTTCATTCGTGTCTTTTAACAAAAGTAACTTGCATTATGTCATTTTGGATGAAGTTGACAATTTAACACCTGCGGCACTGTCATCGCTTAAAGCCATTATGAACTTCACACATGTCGTTTTTATTATGACCAGTAATCATCTCAATAAGATTGATGATGGCGTTATCAATCGTAGCATCTTGCTGGATATGAATGCTGCGCCCACATCAATATGGGTAAGCAAGATTCAAACTGACTTAGCCAGCTTGGGAATTAGCAATATTACCTCAGCCGCAATTGAAGGCGTTGTGAATGCAGGCAAAGGCTCGTGCAGAACGATCCTAACTGATATGGCCGCAGTTATCGCACGCAAGTAACACAGGAATAAAGCGCTACAGTGAATTTGATTGCTGTAGCGTTTACATCACCACTCAATCATCAACGAACACGGAGAACAAAAATGAACTTTATTGAAATCCATCAACTTGCTGAAAAGAAAAAGTGGCAAAACCGTTTTATAAAAGCATACGGTGCAATTGACCCTAATGCCAATATGTTCGGCACAAACTCGCGTTTCATTTTAGCAATTGAAAATGGCAAAGAACTTGGCTTTGTTCGTATTAATGATAAATCAAGTTTTTTTTCAATACATACCAGCATGCCTGTATGGAATATTACGGATGCGTATGTAAAACCCGCCTACCGTCATAAAGGGGTTTTAAAAGCACTTATCCAGCATGTTATTGAAAATTATGATGTGCGTATGATTTACATGACGACCGACAGATTTATGGATAACTTGGACTATTACAGATCACTTGGCTTTACGTTTTATTACACAGTAAAAGAAGGACAAATGATGTGGGCATTCCAAACGGATTTTAAAGCGATAGCAGCTATGCGTTCATAGCACCTACATCCATAGTCCCTCGTTTTGTAAACACGCAAGCTCATCATTCTTAAATGGTGGGCTTTTTTTATACCGTCACTCCAGCTAGCCAGCTCTCACTCACCAAATTCAAATACGAAACAGAAGCCCTTGCGTTCAAATTAATTGCCTAAAGCGAACGAGAACTTAATAATCTGCAAAATGAGCTGAGAATCAAATACCTGAAATGTCGGGT
>CAIRCR010000418.1 GCA_903877065.1 uncultured Pseudomonadota bacterium | reverse complement strand
GAAATAGAACTTGATACGGTGCCTGTCGTAAATTGTCCCGTTGTGCCTGTTCCTGTCACCGTCAATGCACCTGCATAAGCCGATGCCGTCAAATCACCGTTCGCAAAAGAAACTGTTGCATCGTTTGAACCCGTCATTGTTAATACATGACCATCGGCTAATGCTGTTCCAACAACCACGTCTGTTCCCGTTGTGTCGGTACCTAAAGCTAAAGAGATTGTTGCGACATCTACCACAGTAATGTTTTGCGCTACTGTACTGCTATCAGTTAAATCGGCCTGTAAACCTGTGATAGTCGTTGCCCCCGACCCTGAAGTGGTCAAAGTTTGATCATCTGCCAATGCCGTTGCAACGATTGTTGTCGCGCCTGTGCTTGAAATAGAGCTTGATACGGTGCCTGTCGTAAATTGCCCCGTTGTGCCAGTGCCTGTCACTGTCAATGCACCTATGTAATTCGTTGCCGTTACGTCACCGTTAGCAAATGAAACCGTAGCGTCATTGCTACCCGTCAATGTAACAACTTGCCCATCGGTCAATGCGGTTGCAACGATTGTATCTGTCCCTGTTGTATCGGAACCTAAAGCCAACGTAATAGTCGCGGCACTGCCCACTGTAATCGTTTGTGCGGCTGTACTCGTATCTGTTAAATCAGCAACTAAGCCAGTAATAGTGGTAGCTCCCGCCCCTGAAGTGGTTAAGGTTTGACCGTCTGCCAATGCCGTTGCAACAATTGTCGTTGCTCCTGTGCTTGAAATAGAGCTTGATACCGTACCTGTCGTAAATTGCCCTGTTGTGCCTGTTCCTGTCACTGTCAATGCACCTGCATAAGCCGATGCCGTTACGTCACCGTTCGCAAATGAAACCGTTGCCGCATCAGTGCCTGTCAAAGTAACAATTTGACTATCTGTTAATGCCGTTGCAACCAACGCATGAGTTCCCGTGGTATTTGTACCAAATGCAACCGTTGACGTTGCAACAGTGACCAAAGTAGCAGAAACATCACCTGTGTAAGTATTCGCAACGCTCAAATCGCCTTGAAGACCCGTGACGGTAACAGAACCTGTCGTTCCCGAAGTAACCGCCAGAGCGGCTCCATCGGCTAATGCGGTTGCATCAACCACAACGACGTTTGCCGCACCAAGCACAAGCGATGTTGCAGCTGTACCTGTTGTAATCGATGTACCAGAAGCTCCTGCCGCTGATGTGATTGCTAAAGCACCCGTATATGCCGTCGCCACTAAATCACCCACACCAATAGAAACCGTTGCATCGTTTGACCCCGTCATCGTCAATACATGACCATCAGTTAATGCTGTGCCAACAACTGTTTCTGTTCCTGTTGTATCGCTACCTAACGCTAAAGTGATTGTTGCGACATCTACAACAGTAATGTTTTGTGCCGCTGTACTGCTATCAGTTAAATCTGCCTGTAAACCTGTGATAGTCGTTGCACCCGCACCTGAAGTGGTCAAAGTTTGACCATCTGCCAATGCCGTTGCCACAATCGCTGTTGCACCTGTACTTGAAATAGAACTGGATACGGTACCTGTTGTAAATTGTCCCGTTGTGCCAGTGCCTGTCACTGTCAATGCACCTGCATAAGCCGATGCCGTCAAATCACCATTCGCAAATGAAACCGTTGCCGCATCGGTGCCAGTTAAGGTAACAATTTGACCATCCGTCAACGCAGTTGCAACCAACGCATGAGAGCCGCCTGTATTAGTTCCAAATGCGACGGTTGATGTTGCGACAGACGCTAACGTAACTGAACCACCGCCTGTATAAGCATCGTTGACACTCAAATCACCTTGCAAGCCCGTTACTGTGAATGCACCTGAGCCAGAAGTGAATGTTAATGCAGCGTCATCCGCCAATGCCGTAGCAACAATGGTTGGTGCTGATGTGCCACCGATGATGGTAGTTGCTGCTGTACCTGTTGTGATGGAGGGTGTTCCGCTGGTGGCTGTAATTCCCAGCGTTCCTGTAAAGGCTGTTGCTACAACATCACCAATCAAGCCTGTCACCGTTGAGTTGCCCGAACCAGAAGTGAACGTTAACGCCACATTATCAACTAAGGCACTGGCATCAATTGCCATCGTGTTTGTACTGCCAACAATTGACATCGCTGCTGTACCTGTTGCGATAGCGGCTGTTCCAGCGGTTACTGTGACAGTTAAAGCCCCCGCATACGAGGTAGCGGTTAAATCACCCGCTCCGATTGAAACCGTTGCATCGTTTGAGCCTGTCATTGTTAATACATGACCATCGGCTAATGCTGTTCCAACAACTGTGTCTGTTCCTGTTGTGTCGGTGCCTAAAGCCAATGTTGTCGTTGCGACATCTTTTAACGTGATAGAGATTGCTGATGTGCTTGCATCTGTCAAAGTGCCTGTGGAGTCATAGTTTGTAACCGTGAACGCGCCAGTACCCGAAAGGTTAAGAGCCGCAGTTGCTAAAGCATCGGCATCAATGGCAATAATTCCTGTACCAGAAATGGTATTCGCCGCCGCTGTCGCAGGTGTAATCGTAATGCCATCAACATCAGCAACATTAAATACGTTAACACCTGTTACCGATAATGTGTCAGCACCTGAGCCACCCGTAACAGTTGCTCCCGTAACAAGAGAAGCCGTAAAGGTTAATGTATCAATACCAGAACCACCCGTCACAGCAACTAAGCCATCTGCGTCAGTAATGGTCAGCGTATTTGCCGCCGATGTTGCCATCACAATAATGTCAGCACCCGTGCCAGAATTAACCGTTGCGTTACTACTGAGCGCACTCGTAAAGGTCAATGTATCAATGCCACAACCACCCGTAACAGAAATTTTGCCGTCTGCGTCATTAACGGTAAGTGTGTTCGCACCTGTTGTGGCGGCAACTAACGTAATCACGTCTTGACCTGAACCAGTAACGATAGTTGCTGTTGTTAATTGCGAGGTGAACGTCAACAAATCAATAACAGAACCCGCAGTGACAGAAATCAAACCGTCTGTATCACAAATACTGACTGTGTTAGCAACAGAAGTCAGTAACGTAATCACATCTGCACCTGAACCCGACGCAATAGAAGCTCCCGCTGCAAGAGCGGCTGTGAAGGTCAAGGTATCAATCCCCGTTCCACCCGTGACAGAAATTGCACCGTCACTGTCATTGATTGCTGAAAGTGTATTTGCGGCGGCAGTGTATAACGTGATGACATCTGCTCCCGCACCGAGTGTAATGGAAGTATCACTGACAGCCGCTGTTGTTAAGGTAATCAAATCAGCCCCCCCAGCACCAGTCACTGTTAGCAATCCGTCTGCATCATTGATAGTTACCGCGTTACCACTGGCATAATTGAGTGTAATAATATCCGCACCCGAACCCGACGTAATTGAAGCCCCCGAAACAAGTCCGTAAGTGCTTGTAAAGGTTAAGGTATCAATGCCACAACCACCTGTAACAGAAATTTTGCCGTCTGCATCGTTAAAGCTAACGGTATTTGCCGCTGAAGTGACTAATGTAATGATGTCCGCACCCGAACCAGAGTTAATCGTTGCCGTCAATAAAGCAGCACTGAAAGTCAACGTATCAATACCAGAGCCACCAATAATAGAAATAGCATAATCTGCATCAGTAAACGTGACCGTATTCGCAGTTGTCACTGTCGTAAAACTAATGACATCAACACCTGAACCCGAGTTAATCGTCCCTCCACTTAGAGCTGTCGTAAAGGTCAATGTATCAATTAACGAGCCGCCTGCAACTGAAAGTAAACCGTCTGCATCAGCAATAGTGACGGTATTAGCAGTTGTGCTAAGTAACGTAATCACGTCTGCACCTGAACCAGCAGTAATCGATGAATTAGAAGCGAGAGCCGCTGTAAATGTTAATAAATCAATACCTGAACCGCCCGTTACGGCAACTAATCCATCAACGTCAGTAATCGTTACGGTATTGGCAGAGCCACTGTATAACGTAATCACATCTGAACCTGAACCTGAATTAATGGATGCACCAGTGGTAAGACTATCGGTAAAGGTCAACATATCGACTAATGAACCACCCGTGATAGAAATTTTTCCGTCGTCATCTGAAATAGTAACGGTGTTAGCCATTGATGAGAGTAGGGTGACAATATCTGCACCTGCGCCAGATGCAATTGAAGCACCAGAGGCAAGAACGGTCGTAAAGATGAGCATATCAATACCTGTTCCACCAGTAACAGAAACCAAGCCATCACTATCATTGATGGTAATGGTATTGGCGAAATTACCCAGCGTAATCAAGTCGTTTCCTGAGCCACTATTTACCGTTGTTTCTATGACCAATGCTGCGAAGGTTAAATCATCGACTAATGAACCACCCGTGACAGAAATTCCATCTACGTCAGAAATGGTCGCTGTGTTTGCATAGTTACCAAACGTGACAACATCCACACCAGAACCACCAATAATTGTCGCGGCGGTAACTGCTGCCGCGGACATGATAAATTTATCACTGCCCCCGCCACCACTTAAACTGTCACCCGAAGCACCCGTAATCGTATCAGCACCTGAACCTGTCGTAATCGTATCGGAACCTGTGCCACCCGTAACACTCACTATTCCTGATGCCCCCAAGACTGTTGATAAATCTAAAGTCATTGCATTGGCATTGGTGGTGTCAAAAGTCACGGTCAAAGTGCCTTGATTTGAATAAATCCCCGTGATTATGTCAGTGCCGTAACCGAAATCAGTAATGGTGTCACTGCCTGAAGTATCGGTGACAACGAACGTGTCGGCATCAGCCCCGCCAATCAACGTGTCATTACCCAAACCACTCGTAATCGTATCTGCACCAGAACCGCCCGTAACTGAATCAGAACCTGAACCGCCAGTAATTGAATCAGAACCTGAACCGCCAGTAATCGTAATAGCAGTTGCGCCTGAAGTAATTGCTAAATTTTCCGTTTGCAACTCAAAATTGGCAATCGCGCCAGCAACCGTAATTTTTTCAACGTTGACAAGATTCACGTCTGCCATTCCAGAAATGGTCGTAGCCACTGTCAACGTATCGCTACCATTACCACCGTCAATGCTATCGGCTGTTGTTACAAATGTGATGCTGTCGTTACCTGCACCGCCAATGATTGTGTCGGTTGCTGTGTCCACACCGCCTGAGATGGTATCGTTACCTGCGCCGCCAGTAATACTGTCTGCTACCGTACCACCAGTGATGCTGACAGCGGTTTTACCCGCAGTGATAACATAAGAAGAGCTTGCTGTTGGAACGGTTATTTTTGTTGATGTTTTAATACCACCACTGCTTGCGTTTGTATCTGAAGACGTTAACGTGACATAACCCTTTGAATTTAAGAAAGCTGTTGCACCACCGTTGAAAGCCCCGACTTGAGAAAATGAAAAAGATTCAAGTTGAGTAGTTGTCATCGCACCTAATTGGGCAGGTGTAATGACTGCCGCCGCCGCCGTTGTCAAGCCATAGATACCCGCAGTAGTGAAACCTCTGAATGCAGATGTTCTAATTGCTGCAACAGCATCCGCTGTCAATCCCGCCGATTGAGTTGAACTTAAACCGCCCAATTGAATGGTTGTTCCGACCATGAATAGAGCTTGTTCTGCGGATAACACTGAAATATCTGCAGAACTCAACCCCAACATATTCAAGCCTTGGATAGCTACAGGTTGAATAGCTTCAAGTGCAACGGTTGTTAAAGAAGCTACTTGCGCTGAATCTAATTTAGCAACTTGAGTCGATTTCATCGCCCCCGCTTGTTCTGAACCCATTAACGACAATTGAGCGGTCTTTAGCACATCAAATTGTGCAGGTGTCATTTGATCAATTTGATCTGCACTCATTGAAGCAAATGCCGCCGAAGGTAATGACAGAATCACAGTTGTTGTAATTGATTTGAGTGCTTGCGGAGTCAAAGCGATGACATCTTCGGATTCAAATGCAGCAATTTGTGTTGAACTGAGTAATTTTGCTTGAACAGGAGTAATTGCATTCACTTGTTCAGTGGTTAAAGCGGAAATTTGCGCGGTAGTTAAGCCTTTAATACCCAATGAATTGATACCTGAAATTGCAAGTGGATCAATTGCTGCAAATGCTGTTGATGTGAGTGAAGCAACTTGCGTAGAACTTAAGGCACTCATTACAGCAAAATTTAAATACTGCGCTGCGTCAGAGCTGAGTACAGCAAGTGAAGTCGCTGGCAATGCCGTAATTTGATCCGCTTTGAGTGCGGCAAATTGCCTGTCGCCGGTTAAGTTGGTTAAGGCTAAACCTGCAATGTTGCTTTTAGTTAAACCGCTCAGTGCTTGAGTGGTTAATGCCGCAACGTCATCTGGCGAAAAGCTGGCAATTTGTGCCGCATTCAATTCTTTAATTTGTTGTGCTGTAATTGCGGCGGCTTGTTCTGGAGTGATTACAGAAATTTTATCTGTTGCCAGAGTTGCAAATAATTTAGGTTGAACTGCAGCAATAAATTCGCTACTCAAACTTGGGATGACTGTTGGGTCAAATATATTTAATGATTTAAACGCGTTAGCTTGACTTGGAAGCAATGAATTTGTCTGATCATCAGTTAAGCCCGTCAATTGAGTCGTCGTTAACGTAGCGATTTGAGCGGTAGTTAATTTTACAATTTGGTTAGTTTGCAACGATGCAAAATCATCTGCCGACAAAAGTTTGACAAGTAATGAACTAAAAGCACTCGCAGACAATGCACTAAAATGATCGCTATCGATAACTGCATATTGTTTTTTGCTTAATGCTGCAACTTGTATACTTGTCAATGCTGAGAACTGATCAGTTGTTAACGAAGCAACTTCTTCGGTTGTTAACAATTTAACGGGAATTAACGGAACAACTGTTTTTGAAAGACCAGAAATAGCCTCACCAGTGAAATTAGCTATTTTTGGCGCAAGAAAAGGAAAAGTAGTTGGCGTTAATGTGGCCAGTTGTGCAGCTGTTAACGTTTCTGCTTGAGAGGCAGTAATCGTTGCTAAATCTGCAGTCGTTAATTTTGCAAACGCGACTGAGTCTATCGTTGTCATATCGGTTCTATTTGTCACCGCTTTAGCTGTTGCCACTGTTGTTTCCATTTGCATATCTTCCTGAATTAAAAAAGATTTTTAATGTTAAATGTATTCGGGTTTATTTCACGCCACTTGCGGTGCATGATAGAAATAACTAATTTCAGTCCGCGAAGAGGTTCTACAGAAAATACGCCTGTCCAAATTTATTTTTTATATAGATTTTCAGATAAATAACTTCCAATTTTGCAAAATCCAAAGCCTTTGAAATCAAGGCGTGGCTAAAAAACCTCATGGAAACTATTTATCTGAAAATTTATATGTGTGGCATTTTTTAACGAGACTCCAAGGACGTTTACAGGAGACATTGCCAACAACATTTACGAACAGACTGCCGAAAATCGAATTCGACAGTAACTATTGTCGGTAGTTTTTTATAAAACTAAAAAATCATTCGATATCTGCTTAATTTTAAATTGTCATGTGTCCCCCAAAATTCAAAATTAGGGCGCGACACGGAATTAGGAGAGAATTGATACGGGGGGCTGATTCCATTTAATGCGTGATGTTCGACTTTTTACTGAATTGAAAGCATGACCCGATTTCCTGTAGAGTTGTTTTTGTCAAAGCAAATAAATTTTCCCGCCGCAAGCAGCGGGGTATTAAGTTGAGCCTCTTCGCGGACTAAATTAGTAATATTACTCATGCGCCACAAGTGGCGGGGAATATACCCACCTGAGATTCAATTGAGTAACGGCTTCTTCAGCATCAAAAAAACGTTCACCATTTAAATGCGCGAACAAATCACTTTTTTCTAATTTATCCAGTAAGAAACCTTTCACTTCGGCAAAGTTCAATGTAATACCGATACTTTTTAAACTTTGATTTAAGTGTTCTAAGGCTTCAATCGCGGTCATATCAATATCACTCACCGACGTAAAAATCAGCACAATATGTTTTACATTTGGTGCATTTTGTAACTGTATTTCGATGAAATCTTCAATAAAGTTGATGTTAGCAAAAGTTATATTTTCGTCGATTCGCATGAGTAACAATTTATCCCATGTTTCGACCTGATGACGTTTTACGTTGCGATAATGTTTTGTGTTGGGAAGTCGTCCAACAACAGCAATATGCGGATGACTAGCTTTGCGTAAATAACTGGCAAAGGTTAAGAAAATACCTAGCGTAATGCCTTCTTCAATTCCGAAAATTAACACACTGATTAACGTTGCCAATTCAGCTATGCCATCGCCTTTGTCATAACGCCATGTGTGCCAGATGTTGCGTAATTTTACCAATGGTAAAATGGCAATCAGAATGATAACGGCGAGGGTGGCTTTTGGAATGTTATAAAACCAATCACTGCAAAACATAACCGCCAGAGCCAAAATAATCGTGGCAATCACAGACGCAATTTGCGTGCAAGCTCCCGCTGTAAAATTCACCATTGTTCGACTTAAACCGCCAGCCGTTGGCATTCCCCCTGAAATAGCCGAGACGATATTTGAAACACCTAAAGCGACTAATTCTTGATTAGGTGAAACTTTTTCGTTGCGTAAATTTGCAACAACTTTCGCAATCGCAATGCTTTCTACATAAGCAATTAAGGCAATGAAACTGGCTGATGGAAATAAAACTTTCCATTTTTGCACATCGAAAAAATCAAACCGCAAAGTGGGAAAACCTGTTGGAACAAAACCTACCACAGAAATGTGCTGGTCAATTAGATGCCAATGCGTCACAGCAAAAGTGGTTATTACCACACTAACCAATGCCCCACATTTGCTAATTGCAGTAATAAGCACTTTAGATGTGCCTAATTTTTTGAGCAAAGCAGGTAATGGGGCGGTAAAAAATAGCAATAATGCAAAAACGCCTAAGCTAATTGCTAAAGTAATGACATTGGCGGTTTGGAAATAGTTTTGATAGCACACTAAATCCATTGAACAACTGGGCGCGTTTAATCCCAATGTTTTGGGCAATTGACTCATGATAATGAGTAATGACGCACCACTAGTAAAACCTGTTAAAACAGGATGACTAATAAAATTCACCAAACCACCCATGCGAAAAGCCGCCATGAGTAACATCATCACACCCGTTTGCGCGGATAAAATTATCGCGCTTTGAGTGGGATTTCCTAATTCGCTAACCGCTGGCGAGGTCAATGCCGCCGCAATCATAATCGCCGCAACTGCCACTGGTCCAACTGACATCGTGCGACTGGTACCTAATAGCGCGTAAAAAAGCGGCGGTAAAATACTCGCGTATAAACCAAATTCAGGCGGTAATCCTGCCAGTAACGCATAAGCAATGCCTTGTGGTACCAGCAAAATTGCCGTGATAACCCCAGCAAATAAATCACCGTTGAAATCTGAGCGGCTGTAAGTTTTTAACCAGCTGAAAATGGGGAAAAAGGACATTTTATTGTTCGTCTACAAATTTTGATGCGTAACTGGCTTTGTGTGGAATATCAAAGCGAATCCCTTT
>CAIRCR010000417.1 GCA_903877065.1 uncultured Pseudomonadota bacterium | reverse complement strand
TCTCCGCTTCAATCGCCGCTTTTTCTTCGTTCAATTGACGTAAAACGCCTTGGGCTTTTTTTAAAGCTTGTTGTGCGGCATCGCTTTGTTTTGCTTCAACGGCAAAAGTGGGCGACGAAACTGTCACCAACAAAATTAACGTTAACATTGAAAACTGAAATGGATTTTTCATGTTTTCTCCTTACAAACGCACGTTCAAATCAAGCGTGACGGTATCAATACTCAATGGCTGCTTGTTTAGTTCATCAATACTTTCAGTGCTAAACCAACGTAAATTCAGCCAAGTATTTTTCGCAATGCCGTAATTCGCGCCCAAAATCCAACCCTTTGCATTCGTGCCGCCTTGATGGAAAATCGAATCCGTGTAAGCGTCCAAAACCGCGTCACGCTCCAAATAACGGTACGCAATAAACGTACTCCAATCGTTAAGTTTATGAATTTCAGTGTCGCCAACGTCCAAACGCACTTGGTAAGCGTTGGTTTTGGGTGTGATGACTTGCTTAAACTCGCGTGCAATACGGTTTTGGTCAAAGCCTAAATTTTTGGCGTAATCAGCAGTAAATAAAACGTGTGTATCGCCAAACCCTGAAAAATCATACATTGCTGTAGCGTTGAAAATTTTAAATTCTGAGGCTAAACCGTATAAACACGCTTGACCCGTTGCACTTTCGCTGTCTGTGCATCGACTGTTAAAACCATCGTTCACGTTAATTGGTACGAGTGAATTGCCTTTTTGCATGAATTGCGGCGCAGTCCAATCGTTGGCAAAACTGTTACGCGCATTTTTTTTGGCATTGACATTTTGATAATCGTAATAAGCGGCGGCAATTTTCAAACGGTCATCCTTTCGCACGAGCCAATCTGCGCCAATTTGCCCACCAAAAAGCCATTTATCAACGGTTGAGAAATTCACTTCTTGCAGTGGAAACGCGCCTAAAGTTACAAAAACAGAATCAGGCGTTTGTGGCGCGGTGTACAAACCAAAACGTGCTGAATTATCCGCCGCATGAAAATTTTTAACATTCGCGTTGCTTTGATTGAAACGAAGGCGAAATGTTCCCGCGACACCTTCAAAACTTAAATCAGGGCTGTACATTAAATCGGTAGACATCCAAGGATTCGCAATTCGTCCTGCATAAACACTGAACCAATCGGTTTTATTTTTGTCCAAGAAATCGTATTGCACATAAGCGCGATCAATGGCGACTTCAAACGCTTGCCCTGTGTTGCCGAGCGTTTGATTGCTCGAAACAGGACTTAGTTGATTGGTCGTTGATAAACGCACACCTGCTTTCAATTCGTCGGTTACTTGCGCGTCGATGCCTAAACGAAACCGCTCCCGAAAACGCAATCTATCCGCTGACGTATTGAGTAATTCTTCATTTTTATTTCGCGCCGCAAGATGCCCACCTTCTTTGTTAATCGATAAATAATCGTAATAAGGATTGGTGAGAACATTTTTACCTGGATTGTTGTCGGCGTAAAAATCTTCTTGCGCTCGCAAACGCGCATCGCCCGTGATTTTGATACGATTTATCCAATCAGGTAAAGCGGCTGGAACGCCCCACGCTTCTTCTTTTGCGTCGGCTTTGACTTCGGCAACCACTTCGCCTTTTAATTCCGAAATCACTTGCTGACGAATTTCTTCTTTTACAAAATCAGGCACATAAGTCACGCGCACCCGTTTTGAATTTTTAGCCGCTTCAGTAACTTGCGTGGCTTCTTTGGCTAATTCTTGTTTAGTTGTGGCTTTGGCTTTAGCTTCAGCGGCTTTGACCAGTTGCGCGGCTTTATCTTTATCAAGCAAACCCTGTTGCACAAAGACATCAATCAAATTCACCGTCGTATTTTTCAGCGTTAATAATTCTTCGCGTTCGCTTGAAATTTCTTTTTTCAAATTGAGCAATTCATCTTTTTCATCAGCCGCCATCACAGGCGACATCAGTAAACTGGCTAGCAAAGCCGCGATTGTTTTTTTAATCATCATAAATAATCGTCCTTTTTTATAATCGTGAGGTCACACGAACTTTTAACGGTTGCGGCATATTTTCAGGCGGTGATTTTTCCAGCGTGAAATGTAATTTTGGCAACGCGGCGCGAATTTCACTATCCACTTCAGCGTTGCCGCTGGAGCTTTCGAGTTCAGCACGTTCAACACGACCACTGGCGTTAATCCAAATGTTAATTTGCACGCTGTAACTGCTCTCACGCGCCGCACCTTCTAACGCATTTTGCAAACCGCTTTCTAAGCCGCGTTTCACCAATCCGCCATACCATAAAATCGTGCTACCACCCGTGCCGCCCAATAAACTTGAGCCGCCTTTTTTACCGACCAAACCAAAACCGTCACTCCCAGCCGCGCCGTTTGCATCAACGCCTAATTGATCACTTTGTGGCACAGGTGCTTCTTCGGGTTCAGGCTCTGGTTCGGGTTCTTTTTCTGGCTCGGGAATTTTTTCAGGCTCTGGTTCAGGCTCTGGTGGCTTTTGAACAGGAGGCGGCGGGGGTGGCGGGGGCGGCGGTTGAATCATCGTAATTTGTTGCACCTGCTTTTTGGCTTGAGCAGGTTTTTCAAACATTCCTTGCAAAAAATACACGCCCACGCCAATAACCAGCGTCAAAATAACACCAATAATCACAGGCAATCGACGTAAAAACTGTGTTTTTTTATCCATCGTTTACTTCACCAATTTTTGCGTCACTAAACCGAGTTGGCTAATTTCAAGGCGCGTCACAACGTCAAGCACTGAAATCACTTTTTCATATTCCACCGCGCCGTCAGCTTTCACGACCACAGGCAAATCAGGCGTTGCCGCTTTGTATTGTCCTAAACGGGTTTCGAGTTCTTCAATTGAAACGGGATAAGTGTCTAAATAAATCGTGCCGTCTTTGGTAATCGAAATGGCTTTGGTTTTTGGTTTTGACAATGCTGGCGTGCTACTCGCTTTCGGTAAATTCACTGTAATGCCTTGCACCGTCGCCGTCGTCATAATGATAAAAATGAGCAGCAAAACATACGCGACATCAAGCATCGGCGTAATGTTTATGTCGTCATAGACTTTGCCTTCTTCGCCGACTTTCATGATGTTAAACCTCGTTGTTGTTCAATCACACGTTTGCTGATTGTGGCGATAAATTCGTCTGTTAAAACGATGTATTTCGTGTCATCGTCGCGTTGACGATCAGCCACACGTTTGGTAATCACGGCTAAAAATTCATCGGTAAAAACGTGCATATCGGCGGTGATTTCTTTGATTCGTGTCAGCAAATAGTTGTAGGCAAACAGCGCAGGAATCGCCACCGCTAAACCCGCAACGGTCGCCGCTAACGCGCCTGAAATTCCTGGTGCAATCGAGTTGATATTGACATCACCCGTTGCGGCAATCACGGCAAAGGTAATCATTACGCCCATGACCGTTCCGAGTAATCCCAAAAAAGGTCCACCTGAAATCGCAATGGTGAGCAATACCATATTTTTGTTAATTTTTTGGCTTTCACGGACGACAGCCGCGTCTAAACGAGTACGAACTAAATTCAAGGCTTCGTTGCTTAACACTAAATTATCGCTACTACCAAAGGTCTTTTTGAGTTCTTGAACGCCCGCGTGATAAACGTGGTAAATCGGCGAACTTTGAAAATGGTCGTGTTTGCCAACCAAAGAGCTTAAAAATTCCGAGTTGCTGAGTTCTTCCTCTTCTGTCGTTTCGTCACGATCGAGCGAGCCAATATCGGTTGAATCGGCGTTGCGATATTGTTTTAAAAAAGCATCGTTGTCTTTGGCTGCGCGATTCAATCCGACGCTTTTGCCTATAATCACGAGCGTACTAATCACAAACATCACGCCGCAAAGGGCAATCACCACCCAACCGTCAACGGTCAAACTTTGCAAAATAATCAAAAAATAATTGGGTTCATTGGCAGAAGAATTTGACTCGTCGCCACCAAAATTCAAAACAGTAAAATCGGGACTTTGAGAACGTTGCGCGAATTTAATCCAATCTGCACTACGCGCTTGTTTTGAAAGCTGCACTTCGTCGAGTTCACCCGTGAAATTTTGCCCACTTTCTGAACTTCCGATAAATACCGTTGGATTTAACGCATTCAATTGAATGGGCGAATTGGCGGCAAGTTGCCCATCTAAATACAGCTCCAATTTATCTTTTCGTGCAACAACCGTGACGTGTTGCCATTTATTTGCCGCAAAAGTGACTGGCGCAGTGCTAACGTTTTGATAACGCGCCACTAACGCGCCACTTTGCACGAGCAATTCTAATTTTGCCGCGCCGCTGAGTTGCAGAATCGTGGCATTTTGCGCTTGGGGAATTTTCACCCAACTGCTGAACGTAAAGCCGTTTTCAGGATTGATTTCTAACACGGGGTTTGCATTGATTTTGATGCCGCCGTTGCTAAATTGTGCTGAAGCACCAATCCAACCAGCAGGTGAAATAATGGCTTTCGATTCACTAGCATTATTAGCATACGCCGTTGCATCTTGTGGCAACGTTTCACCTTCATTGAAATGAAAAACCAACGATTGGTTCACGTCATAAATGCCACTTTTATCGGACGAATCAACCGCTTTCGAGTTGCCGTAATACATTGAAAACGTGTCAGAACTCACACCACCACGCACGGTTGGTAATTTAATCCACGCCAAACCAATTTCAGAAAGCGCATCGACTTTTTCAATCGACTGTTTGAGCGGCGTTTTATCGTCGAGCGCGAAACGTAAATCTTTGCCGTTTTCGGCGAGTTCGGTAAAAAAACCAAAATTGCCCGTGTGCAAACGTACTAAAACGGGAACATCGGCAAGTGTGCCTTGAATATCTGCGCCTGTTGCTCCTGCATCGACGGTGACAGATTTGCGCGAAGCCCAATCGTTATTCCACCACGCAAACGCCACCATCGGCACGAGTAGCAAAAGCAAACCTAATTTTGAAATGTAATTTTTCATTGTTTTCATTTTTTGTATTATTAAAAGAATAATTTTTTAATTCCCACAACCTTCTTTGCCGTCACGAACTTCGGCAGCGGTACAATTTCCGTACCCGATAACGTCGGTGCTGATAAAGCTGACAACCGTTTTTTTCTTGGTTGAACCGTTTTTGTCATCGGTTGAATTTTTATTTTGCGAATCTTCGTTGGTTTGCGTTGCTGATTTTGCCGCACTTGCCGCCGCGCTACTTGCCGCGCCTGAAACCGAAGGCGTTGGCACAGACGTTGGCACGCCCACACTTCCGCCTGATGCTGAAATGTTTGACGCGCCAACAACGGCATTTGCTGCAATTACAATTTTGCCGCCGCTAATTCCTGCCTCGCCCGCATCGACAATACCCGAAGGTGCGGCAAGATAAACGTTGCCTTGTTTGGCATTTTCAATCTGTGGCGTAATAGTTTGAATACCACTACCCGAAACGACAGGCGGGAAAATCGTCACAATATTGCCTTGTGAATCAATTGATGTAATTGGCGCAGGTGCTGAAATGGCTGATTTCGCACCTTTACCCGCATCGATATTGCCCTTAGATGACCAAATCGCAATATCGCCGCCGCCCATCGTAAAAACACGCGACTGATTGACGTTGAAATTGCCCAACGTGAAGGCATTTAAATCGCCTGATTGCTGCGCCACGATACCGAGTTTATCCGCGCCTTTTTTGATGCCGCCGAGCGAACCCGCTAAACCGACGTTCACTTCACCATTTGGCGCGGCTAAGTTAATATCGCCACCCGCTAAGGTTTTAATTTGACTGAAAACGAGTGACACATTGCCTGTTGAGGCTTGCGCTTCTTTGGGAAATAACAACGCAATAGCATCGTAGCCTTTTTGATAAAGTGTTTTACGTTCAGAATCCGACGCGGCTGCCGCGCTTGCCGCAGACGTTTTAAGTGTTTCAAAAAGTGACGTTAATGCCGATTTTTCAACGGGTGTTGTTGAACCCGCAACCAGTGAAATGCTTGCACCTTTTGGTGATAAAACGGTGTTTTTAGTGTTGCCAATCGTGTTAATGCCCGCCGAGCCACCTAAACTGATATTTCTTCCCGCTTGAACTTGTAATTCACCCGCTCCAGCAAGTTCAAATTGTTTGTCATTGGCTTGTACACCGCCGTTTTCGTCCACAATCGCATCGAAAGTAATATCAAGTCCCGCGCTGACTTTGGTGATGTCGCTGTCTTTTAAATTTTGTCCAGCAAAACTTAAATTTTTAATATCTTGCCCTGCGCTAAACTGCGCGGCTTTAGGCAAGAAAAACGTCATATCAGAATTTGATGAAAACGCGATATTTCCAGAATTAGCGATAATTTTCGGTGTATTTTCTTTATTCAAATACAGCGATTTTTCAGCGTGAACCAAACGCGGATTTGGCGTTGACGCATCGAGATATTCACGCGTGCGAATTAAACCGTCGCTCAAACTGCCTTCCATTTGTTGCGTGGGATTTTCTACTGTTGGCAAAAATGCCGCATCTGCGTCCGACATATTGATTGAAATCACTTGCCC